>CAMZHP010000004.1 GCA_947306845.1 uncultured Prevotellaceae bacterium | reverse complement strand
GCATCGATTATCTCAGCGATGAGCAGATAAAAGTGCTCAAGTCTTTTTTCAAGGATTTCAACGAGCATCACAATACACAACTGAAGGAGAAATTTCTCAATCTTTGGAGCCGTTTCGGCGATATCTACACCCATTACAACAAACAACTACGCCAGCAAGGACTCTGCTACGAGGGAGCCCTGTTTCGTTCGGTAGTGGAAGACACCTCCATTGATTTTGGCAAAAGCACCTATCTCTTTGTCGGCTTCAACGCCCTTCAGGAAGTGGAGCGGCAGCTCTTCCGCCGTCTTCGCCGAGAATGCGAAGTGGGGTTCTACTGGGACTACGACCGCTTCTACATGGAAAACGACAACGAGGCAGGCGCCTCCATCCGCAGGTTCATGAACGAGTTCCCCAACCTCCTTGACAGCGACGACGATGCCATCTACAACAACCTGAGCAATACGGAGCGAGAGAAACACATATCTTATATCGGAGCCTCGACCGACAGCATCCAGGCCCGCTATGTGGGGCAATGGCTTCAGGACGAGCGCCGTGTGAAAGACGGCAACCGCACCGCCATCGTCCTCTGCAACGAGGGGCTTCTCCCCACCCTCATCCACAGTATCCCCACTGAAGTGGAGGAAGTCAACATCACATCTGGTTTCCCGCTCGGCCAAACAGCCGTCTCCTCCCTGATTGTCCAACTGCTCGAACTCTCCCTGTTTGGCAGGTCAGGCAAAGACAAGTACCGCCAGAAATTCGTCATCAGCCTGCTCCGCCATCCCTATGCCATGTATATCTCCGACCAATCCTCAGAACTGTGCGAGAAGTTGGTGACCGAGCACCGCTATTACCCTTCACGCGAAGAGTTGTCGCTCGACGACGGTCTGAGGATGCTGTTCCGTGACCTTGCTCTTTCGTCGGACCCATCCCAAGAATATGACGCCAACCGTGAGACCAACCAATGGCTGCTCGACATCATCCGCCATGTGGCCATGGCCGTGCAGCAGGCACAACTCACCGACCCGCTGACCCATGAGTCGCTGTTCCGCGCCTATACGCTCATCAACCGCCTCCATACCCTGCTTGCCAGCGGAGACCTGAAATGCGACCCCACGACCCACCAACGCCTGATACGCCAGTTGCAGTCCACTGTCAGCATACCTTTCCACGGCGAGCCTGCCGTCGGTCTGCAGGTGATGGGTGTCCTCGAGACCCGCAACCTTGACTTCGACCACCTGCTTGTCTTGTCATGCAACGAGGGCAACATGCCCAAAGGTCTCGACAGTCCCTCGTTCATCCCCCACTCCATCCGCCACGCTTTCGGGCTGAGCACCATCGACAACAAGGTTGGGCTTTATGCCTACTATTTCTTCAGGATGATTCAGCGCGCGGGCGATGTGACCATCATGTATGGCAATGCCCCTGAGAAGAAAAACACGGGTGAGAGGAGCCGATTCATGCTTCAGTTGCTGCTGGAGGGCGTGCATGCTATCGACAAACGTGTACTCTATTCCCATCAGATGCCCACCATACGCCAGCGACGCCCCATAAAGAAAAGTGAAGCGGTGATGCGGTGTCTCCATTCGATGACCACACTTTCTCCTACCGCCATCAACCGCTATCTGCGGTGCCCCTTGCTGTTCTTCTACAATTATGTGGCAGGCATCAAGGAACCCAATGATGAAAGCGATGTGATGGATAATTTGAAGTTTGGCAACATCTTCCACGATGCCTCTCAAATGATTTATGACGAGATTACGGGTGTAGACCGTGAGCACCTCATGGCCAAGGACGTGTTCGCCCTTGGAGGACACGACATCAGCCAATCGATGATTGACCATGTCTTAAAAGACCCATCCATCATCGAGCGCAACCTCAACAAAGCCATCATGAAGCACTTGTTCAAAAATCCGGATGGCAACAAGGTGCCCGACCTCAACGGACTTCAGTTAATCAACATCAAGGTAATCCACCATTATCTCCGCCAATTGATGAAGATAGACCATGACCTTGCTCCTTTCACCATCCGTGGTCTTGAGGGTGATGTCTTCACCACCATCGAGGTGGAGACCAGTGAGGGGAAACGGCAATTGAAGGTAGGAGGACGCATTGACCGTCTGGATGAGGTGACAGACAGCGACGGTGAGCGCCGCATCCGTGTCGTAGACTACAAGACCGGAGTCAAAGACGTGAAAGCCAGCCTCTCAGGCATAGATGATGTATTTGACAGCAACAAAATTGACAACCATAGTGACTACTACCTCCAAGCCATGCTCTACTCCATGATTGTGAGAGGCGACACGGCCATCAACCCCAATGGACTGGAGGTAAGCCCTGCTCTGCTCTTCATTCAGAAAACTCAGCAAGACAACTACAGTCCGGTGCTGAAATTCGGAAATCAGGAAATCAAAGACATCCAACCATACATAGAAGCCTTTGAGCAGCATCTTTCTGCACTGATTGCAGAAATCATGGAACCCCAAAAGGCTTTTGAGCCTACTACCGAACGAAAGCGCTGTGTAAATTGCATCTATTCGGATATATGTGGGGACCAAAACCCTGCCAACTAGGTTGATCCGCAGGCCCACAAAAAAAGGAGACCATCAAGATCTCCTTTTTGGCGGTGCGTACGGGACTCGGACCCGTGACCTCCGGCGTGACAGGCCGGCATTCTAACCAACTGAACTAACGCACCAATCAGAACTGTTGGCGGTGCGTACGGGACTCGGACCCGTGACCTCCGGCGTGACAGGCCGGCATTCTAACCAACTGAACTAACGCACCAATTTCGTGGTTGTTCTGATTTGCGGATGCAAAGGTAGGAGAAAAAATCTGAATAACCAAACTTTTCTGTTTTTTTTTACAGGAAAAAATGCATCATCACTGCATCCACGTAATGATTGTCTTTCAATACCCAGTCTTTCAAAGTAGCGCCCACAGTGAATCCCACTCCCTCAAAGAGTTTTTTTGAATATGTGTTTTCATTGTCGACAATAACATATAGCTGGTGAAGATGAAGTGTATGTCTTGCATAAGCAACAATCTGTTGGAGGGCTCGATGCCCATAGCCAGAATGCCGATAATTCTTAGCAACCACGATGCCCACCTCCGCCCGTAGGTGCTTAGGCTCGAAATTGAAAAGGTCTATCAACCCGACAGGCATCCTTTCTCCGTTTTCCATCAAAAGCCTCATTTGCTTATCAGCAAAGATATCGCAAGTTCCGTTAAGGATGTAATTATTGAGAGAGTATTTAGAATATGGCACATTAGCGCATCCAAAATCCCAAAGACTCTCATCATTTTCGATGGAATAGAGAAAATCGAGATCCTCTGGTTCAAGGGCTCTCAGTCGTAATTGTATTCCTGCTAAATCCTCCTTCATCTTAGTATCTCCTCTGCAGTGATAATGGTTTGTGTCTTTGGATGATAAGTACCTACATATACACCAGGAAGATGATTTTTCTCAAATATGCCCAATATGACCTCAAAGGGATAAGCTTCCACGTCATATACCATATATTGGGGATTCCGTGTGTTTTCCTTTTGGTCAGACCATCCGACATGACCATTGGGCATAGACATGTTATCAGCAACGACAAAAGAAGCTGCCAGTCCCTTTTTCCTTGCCAGTTCGCGGCATTGGCGTATAGATTGCTCAGACCCGAAGAACACATATTCAGGTTCACGCCTTCTGGTACTGAAGAATCCAAGTGCTTTGCGGGCTTTCTGTGTCTGCATCTGAATGAGTGCCCATGTGGCTTTGAGATATATGGCCGTTTTGATAGGAATGGTCAGCCACAAGGAAGCTCCTCCGTAGTGTTTTCGGAAAAAGATGAGCATGGCCTCATAGAACACATGCACATATCGGAAAGACGATTTCTGTGTACTCTCTCCTTTGTAGTGGAGTATGGTCTCTGGCAGATACCAGTTATGATAGCCTCCTTTGATCAACCTGTATGACAAGTCGATATCCTCGCCATACATGAAGAAATCCTCGTCGAGCAAGCCCACTTGCTCCAAAGCCGTCTTTCTCAGCATACAGAAAGCCCCGCTCACCACCTCTATCTCGGCAGGCTGGTCCCATGGCAAATAGCTCATATAGTAATGCCCCATCTTCCGATGTCCTGGGAAATGGCGGCAAAGACCTGACATTTTGTAAAAGGCTGTCATAGGAGTAGGAAGACCTCTTCTCGATTCCATGGCTTTGTCGCCATCCGACTTGAGCATTTTCACGCCTGTAGCGCCAGCCTCAGGATGGCAGTCCATCCACTTCAGCACTTTCTTGATAGTTTGCTCTCCTACGATGGTATCAGGATTGAGCAGCAGCACATAATTGCCTTTACTTTGCCTGATGGCAACATTATTGGCCCTTGCGAAACCCAGGTTATGGTTACTCTCGATGTATATCACTTCGGGAAAGAAGGCTTTCACATAGGCAATGCTACCGTCACGTGAGTGGTTGTCAACGACAACAATCTCCGCCTCAATATCTTTCAAAGCCCTTCTGAGACTTTCAAGACATTGGCATAGGTAATGCTTCACATTATAATTGACGATAACGACAGAAAGTTTCATCCTTTGGGTGGGTTCACACTTGTTGGGTTGTCTCGGCAATGCATCTGTCCATTGTAGGATATATAAACATCAGGCTGATAACATGGATGAGAGCCAGATACGCAAAAGTAGGATTGAGGAACAAGTAGTAAAGGATAAGATTGGAAATGACCGGCACACATAGCATCAGCATCCTGAGTAAGCCCCATTGCAGCAAAGCATGCTCCTTACGGTTCACCAGGTCATAGGCTATCTTTTTGAATTTGAACAGTCTCAGAGCAAGTGGAATGCTTCCGAGCGCGATAAGTTCCATCCCCACCGCTGAGAAAAACTCTATCCTCTTCTTGTCTGCCAATGTACCTGGCTGCGAAAGAGAAGTCTCATAGACCAAGATGATAATCAACGCTGCAGAAATCATACCCCACAGTGTGAACAGCAAGATGTTTTTTGTCTTAAACATAGATGAAAGTGAAGAGTGAAGAATGAAGAGTGAAGAATGGAAGGTCTTATGTGATGGCGAAGAGAGTACGGTTGATGATGGAGCGTCCAAGCGTCACCTCATCGGTGTATTCCAGTTCATCACCCACAGAGATGCCTCTGGCGAGTACGGACAGTTTCACATCATAGGGAGCCAGTTTGCGTGAGATGTAGAAATTAGTGGTATCACCCTCCATGGTACTTCCCAAAGCGAGGATGACCTCCTCCACCTCACCGCTTGCAACCCTCTGCACAAGAGAATCAATCTGCAAATCTGCAGGTCCTATGCCCTCAACCGGTGAGATAACTCCCCCCAACACATGGTAAAGGCCACGGTACTGCTGTGTATTTTCCACCGCCATCACATCCTGCACATTCTCGACGACACAAACCAAAGAATGGTCACGCCTGTTGTCAGAACAAACGGGGCACACATCGGTATCACTGATGTTGTGGCATACGCTGCAATATTTCACCTCACGTCTCATCTGAGCCACAGCTTCAGCAAATCCCTCTACGTCAGCGACAGGCTGTCGGAGCAGAAACAGCACCAGGCGCAAGGCTGTCCTGCGCCCAATACCAGGGAGTTTGCTGAACTCCCCCACGGCTCTTTCAAGCAAAGCCGATGGATATTGCTGAAGCATCCAGATCAGAAGAGGTAAATACCCAGTCCTACCCTCAATCCCACGTTGGAGTATTTGCTGTGGTTGTTGATGGACTGCTCATAATATACGGCAGGCTCGATGGTCACATGCCTGTTGATGAAGAACGCATACCCCACCTCTACTGTCGGCAAGAAATCATTGTAATTGTGGCTGCCATGTTTGTAGGTACCACCCACTCCCAGGTAAATGCCATTTTGAATGATGTAATAGCGCCCTTGAGCTCCAATAGAGAATCTGTCGGGTGTGACTTCGTCACCAACATGGTTGTAACCCAATGTTCCCAGCACCATGAGGTTGTCCTCCACAAAATATCCGCCTTTTACCTGCAAACCAATGTTGAGGTCACTTGTCCCATTGTAACTGAAATCCAATCCTGAGAACGAAGCACTGATATATTTTTTGCCTTGCTCAAATTGTGCGCTCACTGAAAGTGTCATCACCAGCGCAACCAACATAAATGAAAATCTCTTAATCATGATCATGATGTTTTTGTAATTATTGGAGTGATTGATAGTCTTTTATTTGTTTTCCTCTGACTTCCGGTAATTGACAAGCCACGTTGAGAACCATCCTATGGCCAAGGCAAGGCAGACACAGCCCAAGATATAACCTATGGTCTTCGGGATGACATCACCAAGCATATTGGGACTGACAAAAATGAATGTTGAGCACACCGTGGTCATAAAAAGAGCAGGAACCAAAGAAATCAAGTAGGGTTTGTGATGCCTTACTAGGTAAACCGTGATAGCCCATAAGGTGAAAACCGACAATGTCTGATTGCCCCATCCGAAATACTGCCATATGGTGTTGAATCCATCGGGATTCTCCATTTGCCATATTAACAGGAGAACAGACGCACCAAACATGGGAAGTGAGATAGCCAGCCTCTTGGGGATGGAACGCTGCTCCATGCCCAATGCGGAAGCAATGATGAGCCTTGCGCTTCGGAATGCCGTGTCACCGCTGGTGATAGGAGCAGCTACCACACCGAGAACGGCGAGGATTCCTCCAAAAACACCAAGCCACCCTGAACACACATGCTGCACCACAGCAGGAGCAGTGAAGAACTGCACAAGCGTCTTTGGCGACTCTCCCTGCAACTGGTCATTGAATTGCTGTACTACCTCAGCCGGCACCACCTCGCGCCATCCTCCGTAATAGAAGAAATAGGCAGAGACGGTTGCCCAAATCAGCGCCACCAATCCCTCTGTGATCATGGAGCCGTAGAAGATGGGGCGTCCAAGTTTCTCATCTTTCAGGCACCTTGCCATCAACGGACTTTGCGTGGCATGAAAACCACTGATAGCGCCGCAAGCGATGGTAAGGAAGATGCATGGGAAAATGGGATTTTTGGTGATGAAGGAATCTGCTCCAAGGATTTCTGCCGGTTGGTTGCGGTTGACATCACCCAAGTTATCCCACAACTCTGGCAATGCAGGCCATTTGAGGAAAAGCACCACGAGCAATGCCGCTGCCATGAAGAGAAGCGAGAATGCAAAAATGGGATAGAATCTTCCGATAATCTTATCAATGGGTAACATGGTGGCGAGGATGTAGTAGGCAAAAATGACAATCACCCACACAATCAAGCCTGCCGGCAACATGTTTTCCAACAGCAATGCCGGACTATAGACAAACACAACACCGACCATCACCAACAGGAAAACGGAGAAGACCAGCATCACCGCTTTAGTCACCTTGCCAAGATACTTTCCAATCAACTCAGGAAGATTTGCACCACCGTTTCTGATGGACAGCATGCCGCTAAAGAAGTCGTGCATGGCTCCGGCAAAAATACATCCGAGAACAATCCAGATATAAGCCACTGGCCCATACCAGGCTCCCATTATTGCGCCAAAGATGGGTCCAGTGCCCGCAATATTCAGGAACTGGATCATGAACACCTTCCATGATGGAAGAGCTATAAAATCCACACCATCTGCTTTTGCAATGGCTGGGGTAGGCCTTCCGTCGGGTGCGAATACACGTTCAACGAATCTGCCATAGAAAAAATAACCAGCAATAAGTGCCAGAAGACTCAGTAAGAAAGATAACATTTCTCAAATCAATTGTTTGTTAGGTGCAAAATTACAAATTAATTCGGAAAAGCACAAACAAATTTGGCTTTTCTCTCGTTTATGTGTAACTTTGCAGAAATATTGACTCACTCCTTCCCAATAATGGCAAGAAAAACGTTTTTGACCCTTACCTTATGCATGATGTTTCTTGGTGTATATAGCCAAGTGCCCAAGTATGAGGTACGTGCTGTTTGGCTGACTACCCTCAATGGTCTTGATTGGCCTTCAGTGAAAGCTACTACACCTGAATCCATCGAGCGCCAGAAGCAACAACTCCGCAACATACTCGACCGTCTCGACCGTTCGCATGTGAACACCATACTTCTACAAACACGTGTACGTGCTACTACGCTTTACTCCTCCCGCTACGAGCCTTTTGACGGATGTCTGACCGGCAAGCCTGGCCGCAACCCCGGCTACGACCCCTTGCAGTTTGCAATAGATGAATGCCACAAGCGTGGTATGGAACTGCATGCGTGGGTGGTAGCCATCCCTGTTGGCAAATGGAACAGCATCGGATGCAAACAGCTGCGGGAGCGCTATCCGTCGATGATCATGAAGAAGGACGACGAGGGCTACATGAACCCAGAGAACAGCCAGACGGCAGGCTATATCGCCAATATCTGCCGCGAAATCGTTGACCGATATGATGTGGACGGCATCCACCTTGACTACATCAGATATCCTGAAAACTGGAAATATAAGGTAAGCCGCAGTCAAGGCCGTGAAAACATCACCCGTATAGTGAGGCAAATTCATCAAGCCGTCAAGTCATCCAAGCCTTGGGTCAAGCTCAGTTGTTCGCCTGTTGGCAAATATAGTGACCTGACGCGCTATCCTAGTCGTGGATGGAATGCCTTTGAGACCGTATGTCAAGATGCACAAGGATGGCTCCGAGAGGGCATCATGGATCAGCTCTATCCCATGATGTATTTCAAGGGAGACAATTTCTATCCATTTGCCGTGGACTGGGCTGCCAATACCTATGGTCGCACTGTCGCCCCCGGCTTAGGCATTTGGCTGCTCTCAAGGGGAAAAGATGGAGCCAACTGGCCCCTCACCGACATCACCCGTGAATTGCATACGCTTCGTCATCTTGGTATGGGCCATACCTATTTCAGAAGCCGTTTTTTCACTGATGACGTGAAAGGCATATACTCTTTCGTGGAACGACAATTCGACACCTACCCATCTCTCACCCCACCGATGACGTGGCAATCCTCCGTGCGCCCTTCCTGTCCGCAGGGAATCAAGTTGGATAACAATGATGGCTCTCTAAGAATAAGCTGGTGGGGAGCTCAGGATAAGAGCGGTTCACCTTATTTAATTTATAATGTATATGCCAGCACCCAAACACCTGTGAACATCAGTGATGCCCGCAATCTTGTGGCACGCCGAGTCATACACCCCCAGCTATCGCTCAGCAAGGATGATGGCCAACATTATTATGCGGTGACCGCTGTCGACCGTTATGGCAATGAGAGTGACGCAATTCAAAGTCACCAAACCAAACAAAAGAGTAAGGTGCAATGGTTGCGCAACGATGGCCGCAATCTGGAGATGCCCCCCCGTGATAACACAATAGAATACGACTATCTGAATATCACGAACATGGCTGGCAATGTGATGACCATCCGTGCGATGACTGATAAGAGCATCAATATCCGCACCCTCCCTAATGGCGTCTACAACCTTAATGCCGTAGACCGTCACAAACATGCACGCCGCATCGGGCAGTTTATGGTCAAGAGAGATTTACCAGAATTAGAGGGATTGTGATGTTTTTAAGATTTCTAGAAGAGCTAGATATTCTAGAAAATCTAGAGAATCTAGAAATCCTAGATAAAAAAAGGCAGAGCTACTCATGAGTAGTTCTGCCGAATTTGTTTTAGCCTGTTTAAAGGCAGGTCTTTGCTTTAGAATGGCAGGTCTTCGCTGCTGTCTTCCATTGGAGCAGGTGCGACACCAGCAGCAGGAGCTGCTTGGAAGTTATTCATGGGAGCGGGGGCAGCAGACTGGTAAGGAGCATCTACCGGACCAGGTGCTGCATTGGGAACAACCTGTCTGACATCAAATGCCCTGATGCTGTTGAACCATCTTCCGTTATACTCTCTGGCGTCTATGTCAAAAGATACATTGACATCCTGACCTACCTGTATATTGAATCGCTGAAGTCTCTCCTCGCCGAAGACGGAAAAAACCATTTTCCTTGAGAACTGTCCGTCGATGGTCTCGAGTACAAACTCCTGCACTTTCCATTCGCCACGTGCCGACGTGCCCGTTTTTACGTCGAGCGCAGCAATGATCTTACCTTGAATTTCCATATAAAAAGCTGTATTAAATAAAAAATAGATTGAGTAATCACTATTGTTAAATCAGATGCGAAATTACAAAATTTAGTGCATACGAAGAAACTTTTCCCCCATTTTTTTGTCGAATGATTGGATTTTTGTAACTTTGTAGTCAGTATCAACAGGACGTTTTTCCTATAGGAAACCATATCAGCAAAAAGCCCTGAATGACAAGCATATTAACAATCAAAATCAGATACCAATGAGATTTACCCTTTCCAGCAGCACCTTGAGCAGCAAGTTGTCTATCCTCTCCAAGGTCATTATGAGCAAGAATTCAATGCCCATCCTCGAAGGCTTTCTTTTCGACGTAAAAGACGGGCAACTGACTCTCACTGCCTCAGACAGCGAGAATGTGATGCGCTCCACCTGTGAATTGGCAGAGAGTGACGGCAACGGCAGTTTTGTCGTGAGCAGCAACACCATATTGGATGCCATGCGTGAGTTACCTGAGCAACCTCTTGTCTTTGAGGTAGACACAATCCAATATACCGTGAAAGTTTATTATCAGAACGGTATGTACAACTTCACCGCTCAGAATGCCGAGGAATATCCTCAGACTCAGCCACTTCCAAACGATGTAACCACCATCACATTTGACTCAGGAAAATTGCTGGCCAACATCAATCGCACGTTGTTTGCCACAGCGACAGAAACATTACGTCCTGTCATGAATGGCATCTATTTCGATATCACTCCTGAATACACTGCCATCGTGGCCAGCGACGGCTGCAAGTTGGTTCGCAACCGTTGCTTCACCGTGAAAAATGAGACTCCTGCCGCATTCATTCTCCCGAAAAAGCCAGCCACTTTGTTGAAGAACGTTCTTTCAAAGGATGGCGGCGACGTTATCATACAGTTTAATGACCGCAATGCTGTCATCAATTTTGCCGACGGTGTTCTCATCTGCCGGCTTATAGAAGGGCGCTACCCCAATTACAACTCTGTGATACCCAAGGAGAACCCCAACCATTTGCGCATTGACCGCAAGACATTCATCAGCGCACTTCGCCGTGTGATGCCCTTTGCCAGTGAAAGCAGCGAGCTCGTGAAGTTCAAGGTTGACGCCACTCAGGTGGAATTATCCTCCGAGGACATCGACTTCTCGACGAGTGCGAAAGAAGATCTCATCTGTGACTACGACGGCATCCCGATGGCCATTGGTTTCAAAGGCCCTGCCCTCACGGAAATTCTGAACAGCATTGACAGTGATGACGTCATCATCGAGCTTGCCGATCCGAGCCGAGCTGGAGTTGTAGTTCCTGCCGACCAACCCGATCAAGAAGAGGTGCTGATGCTAATCATGCCCACTCTGCTGAACGACTAAACCACTCCAGCCTTTATGAAACTGAATCTGCGCCGTCCATTGATAATCTTCGACCTGGAAACTACGGGACTTGACTTTGTAAAAGACCGCATCATCCAAATAGCGTATATCAAGGTGTGGCCAGACGGCCGCGAAGATCGTCACAGCTATTTCATCAATCCAGGCACAACCATTCCGGCAGAGGTGACCAAGCTCACAAGCATCACCAATGAGATGGTGGCCAACGAACCCCCATTCAATGCATATGCCAAACAATTCTCTGAGGAGTTTGAGGGCTGCGATTTTGCTGGTTTTAACTCCAACCATTTCGACATCCCAATGCTGGCAGAGGAATTTCTGCGTAGCGGCATCAGCTTCGATTTCTCTAAATGCCATCTGATAGACGTGCAGACTATTTTTCACAAGATGGAGCCACGCAACTTGTCGGCAGCTTATCAGTTCTACTGTGGGCGCAAGATGTCCGAAGACTTTCAAGCTCATCTTGCACAAGATGACACCGAGGCCACCTACAAGGTGCTGATGGGACAATTGGATATGTATAGTGAGAGTTGCCAGTCAGAAGCCAGCCGTTGTCTGAGCAACGACATGACCGCCCTTGCAGAATTGTCGCGTACGAACGACAATGTCGATTTTGCAGGCCGCATCATCTGGAAACCCATTCTGGATGCCCAAGGTGAACCCCTGAAAGACGAAGATGGACGCGTGAAGAAGCAGGAGATATTCAATTTTGGCAAGTACAAAGGTCGTCCAGTAGCCGAAGTGCTGCAAAAGGATCCCGGTTACTACAGTTGGATTCAAAATGGTGATTTCACTTATGACACGAAACAAGCCCTCACACGTATCCGCCTCCGTGGATTCAACAAAAAATAAGATAATTGATGAAAGCATCAGAACAGACTATTCAGCAGATTGAGCGCACAGTGAGGAAAATCGGTCAGAAATTCCCCACGACGGACACCCCTACCCTTCTCACCGACATCCACCTACGCGTTTCTCAGGACAGCGGTGAGCTCCTTGCCTTCGACGATGATGACAACGAGATTACCCGCTGTGTGGTGGAGGAATGGATTGAGAACAAGGAAGATGACTTCTACGAGAAGGTAACCAACCTTTTGCGTCAAGTGTTGAAACGTCAAAGCAAGGTCATCTATGCCTATGGCATACTGAAGCCTTTCCATATCGTGCTCGAGGATGACGAAAACGAAAGTGTCGCCGAACTGTTTATAGCAGATGGCGACACAGTAATCATCACAGGGGCCCTGATGGAAGGTCTTGATCAAGACTTGGACTCTTTCTTCGAGAATCTGATGAAAGATATTTAGAAGGCTTTACAGTTTTACTTTTACGGCCACTCCATCACTCTCATTGCTCATACGGTCGAGGGCGGTGACAACATAGGTAACTTTGTTTTTCCCGTCCTGATAGGGCAAGCGATAGAAAGTCTTGTTGGTCATGGAGACGATTTTTGACACGTCAGCTAGATTGACCTTTTCCCCGTCTTCAAACCTGTAAACCACAAAACGAACAGCTTTGTCTTTCCACCCATTGCCTTTTGGCTCTGTCCAAAAAAGCATGGGGCCGTCGTCTGTCTTGACTATCTTCACCTTTTTGGGCTTTTGCGGTGCCTTTCCGTCAATGAACGGCATTTCGGGCTGTAGAGCCCTGTAACGCCAATAGTTGCTTCTCAAAAGAGTGCCATAATTACCAACGTTGTCGACAGCCGCCTTGGCATACCACAGAACAGTGCCGTTGACATTGGACATCTGCTTGTGAAGCTTGAATTTTGCTGCCATCTGATTGATATTGGGATTGCTCAGGTCTTTGTGCTTCACGGTTCTCTCAACATCTTCGCCAATATACAAGTGCCTTTTTGCAAAATACGTGTTCCACCATTTGATCAAGGTCTGATAATCCGCAGCTTTGTTTCCAATTTCCCAATAGATCTGGGGTACACAATAATCTACCCATCCGTTGTTGACCCATAGCAGCACATCGGCATAGAGGTCATCGTAATTTTGCGTTCCGTTGGTGTCACTGCCAATCTTAGGGTCGCTTCTTTTATTTCGATAGATACCAAATGGTGACACACCGAACTTCACCCATGGTTTTCTTTTGTGTATCGTCTCATAAAGCTGCCGGATGAACTGGTTGACATTGTCACGTCTCCAATCACCGATATTGTTAAATCCCCGTCTGTGGCTTGTGAACTGCCGTTCATCGTCAATCACTTTACCTGCTACAGGATAAGGATAAAAATAGTCATCAATATGCAAGCCATCGATATCATACCTTGTCACGATGTCATCGACAACCCTGCATATATAGTCTCTTGTCTCAGGTATTCCTGGATTGAGCAGGTAGAGTCCGTCATACTCAAAGACCAAATCTCTTCTTTTGACTGCAATATGATTGGAAGCCAGTTCATTGGTGTTCTTTGTCTTCGCCCTGTAGGGGTTGATCCATGCATGGAGCTCCATTCCTCTTTTGTGGCATTCGTCAATCATCCACTGGAGAGGATCCCAATAAGGGTTGGGAGGCAACCCCTGCTGCCCGGTCAGGAACCTGCTCCAAGGCTCCAGACTACTTTTGTAGAGTGCATCACACTCAGGCCTTACTTGAAAGATGATGGCATTTACTCCATCCTTCCAAAGTTCATCAAGTTGATAGGAAAGGGTTTTCTGCATTTGCTGGGTCGAAATGCCCATAAACTGACCGTTTACTGCCTGTATCCATGCTCCCCTGAATTCTCTTTTTTGTGGTGACGATGATGTTTTCACAGTCTTAGTGCTTCCACATCCTGCCAACATCAAAATAATGGTGAAAGCGGCGCATACAGTCTTGACAATTCTACAATTCGATATCATTGGTATCTATCATCTGTGGTGTTCTGAAAATATTGAAAAAGAGGGTTTCCTTTTATGGGAAGCCCTCTTTTCTGTCCTTCCTTCTGTTTTTCAGAAGAAGAGGTATCTGTTGTCCTTCACGTCGGCATTGAGATACAACTCCTGGAATGCTGTACGCGACAGGTTCTGCATATTGTTCTGCATGGCTTTCTGAGCGTATTCCTTCTCATCAAACTTGCCCTCGAGGGTTCGTTTGTCGTTAACCTTGAAGACATATACACCACCGTATCCTTTAACAGGATGAGCGGAGAACTGTCCCTTCTCTGTGGCTGCCACGGCACCGCTAAGTGCAGGCTCCTGTGACTGAACAGCCCCTACAAAAGCGGGTGAAGAGAATGAGATCTGATTGATAGAGTCGGTCTTAGCGCCTTGTTTCACAGCCTCGGCGATGCTTTTCACACCATTGAGCTTGGCCATGATTTTCTCAGCCTTCTTGTCGCGGAGCACTTCCTGCTGAAGATATGTCTTCACGTCTTCGTTCTCCATGGACATGAATCCCTTCGGATTGATGTCAGTCAGTGCCATGACAAGAATCTCATCACGGTTGGCACCCACTGTCATGACCTCAGAGACATCACCCTTCTTGGCTTCGAACACCCACTTGAGTGCATCCCTTGTATTCCCAATACCAGGAATCTGTCCTTGTGATGTAAGTACGTTCTTGGCATCAAGAACCTGATAGCCAGCCTTTGCAGCATCTTTCTCCATGGCTTCGATGGTCTGATGACCAGCCACAAACTGCTTGAACTTATCGCTGATAGCATGTGAAGTCTCATCAGAGAATGTGATATCGCGCTTGATGACAGCCACATCATATTTCTGTACCATGGCTTTTCTGTCGGTGACCTGAAGCACTAGATTACCCTGAGCCATTGGAATGGCCTTGATTTCATTGACGCCCAAGTTATTGATTTCGTTGAAAGCTGTCTGATTGTCCTTGGTCAAGTTGTTGGCTCTCTCATACTGTGCAGTAGTAATCCACGTTTTCTCGCCTGTCTGACCATATTTCTTGGCGATGGCCTCGAAATCACCACCGGCTTTCAGTGCGTTGACCACACTGTCAGACTTGGTCTGGGTTTCAGCATTTGTCTTGCCCACCACACTGATGACACGATACTCCACTGAGTCGGGCAACATGTTCTTGCCCAAAAGTTTGATCACATTGTAAGTATTGTCTCCTTTGCTCTCAATGGGTCCTACAACAGAACCTACTGCCATAGAGTCAAGTTTATTGGCAATATCTGTGGTGAAAGCCTTCTTGGTGACAGGAACTCCGAGATAAGCAACATTGGAACGGCTCTCACGGACAACCTTTTCTGGGCTCACACCCTCTTTGAGCTGCTCAGCGCTCTTCTGCAAAGCCTTGAAGATATTGTTGCGGTCAGCCTGTGAGGCCTCTTTCTTGACAAGAATATACTTGATAGCCCTGATTTCCTCAGGAATCTTGAACATATCCTTCTTCTCATCATATTTGGCCTTGAGGTCACTCTCGCTCACTTGCACGTCCTTGTCGTTGATGGTTTTGTAGTCAATGTAAGCCAACTCGATGTCGCTTTCCTGCTTCTCTGCATCAAAGAGGAATTTTGCCTCAACAGGATTGGAGAGCACAGCAGTAGAGAGAAGAGCCTGATATTTTTGTGCAAGGAGCTGCTGTCTAAGTTGTTTCACTTTGAAAGCAAGGAACTTGTACACTTTGTCGAAATACTCTGCTGCCTCTGGTGAAGCATTGCGCTGGGTCTTATAGTTATTGATGAACTCATTATAAAGGTTCATGTCGAAGCGACCCGTCTGCTGGTTGACAAAACCGGTCACATTGGCAATTTCCATGAGCACTTGATTGGTTCCTTGTGTCATGACATTTTTCACCTCATCGGTAGTCACGGCCAGACCCAATTTTTCTGCCTCATTCTCGATGATTTTGTTCTGCACGAAGCTATTCCAAGCCATTGTCCTAATCTGGTCCTCATCTGCCTGAGGAGAAGAGATCTTGGTGCACTCTACAAACTCATTGAGATAATCTTGGTAATCCTGGATACCGATTTTCTCACCCAATACTTCACCGACGCGTGAGCTCCTCATCCTGCCTGTTGTCTCGCAGGAGCGGAACATGTCGCCGGCAATAAATCCAAAGAGACCCAAACCAATGATGATAATCAGGAAAGTGCCTCTGCTTCTGATTTTACCTAATGCTGCCATTACTTTTTATGCTTGTTTATATTTGTATTTGTCGGTTTATTCCAAAAAAGCGCACAAAGTTAATCATAAAAAAGGAAAAGGGCGAATTTTTACGCTGAAAATTGCCTTATTGTGCTACAATTAGTCTGACAAGTTCGATTTTTGTCATTGTATTTTTAATGATTTTGAACTGGAAAGGTCCGATTTTGACAATTTCGTTGAGTTTGGGGAAGCTCTGATAATCGTGCAAGATCAGTCCTCCGATAGTCATGTATTCATCGCTTTCAGGGAGCTGCAATCCGAACATCTCATTTACCTTATCGATTTCCAACCTTGCAGAGAGAATGTACTCGTTGTCGCTTACTTTTTTGGCCACATAATTGGAATTGTCGTGCTCATCCTCGATTTCACCAAAGATTTCCTCGACGATATCCTCGAGCGACACAATGCCGCTAGTTCCTCCAAACTCATCTACAACCACCCCGAGGCTCTTTTTCTGTTGGAGGAAAATCTGCATCATTTTATGGGCAGACATCGTCTCGGGAACGAATGGCATGGTGCGGATTTTGTTTCTCCAGTCATCTGGTTTGCGAAACATCTCAGATGAATGTATATATCCGATGATGTGGTCGATGTCTTCACGAAAGACAAGTATTTTGGAATGCCCACTTTCGATAAATTTTTGATTGAGCTCTGACGCCTTGCAATTCTCATCCACGGCATCTATCTCCGTTCTCGGTACCATGCAATCTCTCACCTTGGTTTCGCTGAAGTCTAGAGCGTTTTGAAAGATTTTCACCTCCTCCGTAATATTTTCCTCATCACCAGCATTGTCAATGCTCGATTGCACGAGATAGTCAAGATCGACTTTTGAGAACAATTCCTCACCTTTCGCTTTGTCCATTTTCACACCCACGATCCTGAGAAGGATTCTGGCCAGGAGTGTGGCCAATTTGGAAATAGGCCACAACAGGATGTAGCAAAGATAAGCAGGTACTGCGAAAATGGTCAGCAATTTGTTGGGCAGATTCTTAAACAAGGTTTTGGGCAAGAATTCCCCTGTAAAGAGCACGATGATGGTCGAAAGGATGGTATCGGCCGGCACGGTAAAAGCCGCTGAGCATCCTTTGAAGATGGTGGCATCAAACAATTTGGCTATCAGTATACCATAAACGACAAGAGCAATATTGTTGCCCACAAGCATTGTGCTGACAAAGTTGTTGGGATTTTTGTAGAATATGGCTATGCACTTTTGTGAAACACCGTTTTTCTCTCTGTCCATCTCAGCGAGCATCCTGTTGCTGGACACGAAAGCGATCTCCATCCCTGAAAAGAAGGCGGAGAATACAATAGTTACCAAAATGCCAATGACAAGTTGCCAGTCCATCATTAGTTGTAATTTACTCTTCTTGGCCGCTCTAGCTGTCTTCCATATTGCCTTGCAGAATCAGCCTGTTGCTTGCTTTTATTACCTGTGGAATTTTTGTCCAAATCATTTTTGTCAAAATACCCTTTGGTTGTTCTCACTGAATACCTGGTCATCCGCTCATCGCTTCTGAACCTATTGCCTTGAAGTTCCTTATCACCTGTAATGAGGTGTGAGAACTTGTTGGAATAAAGTTCATGTTTCCTCTCATCCCAAAAAAGTTCCTCACTGCTGAATCTCAGCCCTCTTTTGGTGAGTATCCTCACCCTTCCGTGCAGTTCCCACAGTTTTTGCACATCATAATAATATGCGGTATCACACTGGATATATGACTGTATGTGCATGGCCAGGTCGAACTGTTCAAGGAACAGACCTTTTTCAAACACCCATCTTGACGGATTTCTGTTAGGATTCACTTCCCACTGTTCTGTAACGATGCGATATTTGATGATTCCCGAATCAGAAATGAGTGTATTGACTCCGTATGACATCATCACGGGCACAGAGTCCTGTGGATAGATGGCGGGTGCGATATGCTCATGTTCCTCACTGCACGACATGCTGGCAACAAGAAAGACCATCATGAACGACAAAAGAAGGATTTTGTGTCTCATCCTATCAACCGGTATCAATCCACTTTCCACTTCATGAACCACCTCTCGTTAAAAGTGATGCCAATATTGATGCGGAAAACGTTCTCACGCAGCAAATTGCTTGCATCGAGTCTCACCCATTGTCCGCTTATATTGAGCACAGAGCGGTTGTTCCATATGTTCATCAAGGGTATGCCGAAACCTGCACTCACACAGATTTCCTTGGGACCATCCTGCCCATTTATTTTATAATAAGGTGTGGTATAGGAGGCACCTGCCCTGATTCTCAACCTGTCAAGGAAGCGTCGTGAAGCAGTGTTCCTGCAATACTCTCCACCGATGGTAAATTTCTGCCTGTCTTTGAAATAATTATCTTTGAGCGTATAGGTAGGATGGCCGTTGACAACCTCATACTCAGGAAAAGACTCTTTGCCCCATTGCTGCAGTTGGTAGTCAGCTCCCAGGCGCAGCTTACCATTCAGGTTGAGCATCATGCCGCCGCCAAGTGTAGTTGGCAAGCTCAGTCCATTCTCTACCTTGAAGGTAGCTGTATCCGAAACACTTGTCTGTGAGTTGGTGGATATAATCTTGCACTCAGGATTGGAGCTTAACTTGTGTCCTAATCCATAGGTAAAGCCTACTGTCAGGTTAGAATTTTTGGATAAGGGAATAGCCAGCTGTGCTCCGGCATCCAATTTGTAATTGGTGATATTGGCTGTATAGTACTTGGAGAGGGTGTTCACATAGGAATCACTGTAGCTGTTGATAATCGACCTCTCATAGTCGCCCCAGAGATATGATCCGTTGACACCAATGGAAAAGCCCTTGAACAATTCCCATCCCATGCCAAGGAAAGCCTGATGTAATCCACCCGTTCCTTTATAGGTATTGGTGTATTTGGTGGCATTGGCATCCCCCACTTCGTTGGTACTTGAAAAAGAATAACCCACACTTGAGAAGGGAATGACACCGAAACTGATACCTAGGTGCTTAAATGCCCTGAAACCGGCTACTACATAGTCAAAGTTTGCATTCTTGGCATTCTTTCTGACTTTGTTTTCCTCAAAACTGGTGATTTGCCCGGACATGCCCACATCAAAGATGAAAGTCAGGGAATCAATAGAGGAATAGGAAGCAGGGTTGAGAATATTGACCTGCGTTCCGTTTCGGTAGCCAATGCCCAATCCACTCATGCCTTTATTAAAGCCATTGGCCTGGTCAGCCAATGAGCCAAATCCATACTGGCTATAAGGTGAATTGGTGCCGTTTTGGGCAGCTACATTTCCCGAGAAGGCCACAATTGTGGCAATAACGAGTAATTTAATTTTCGAAATCATTTTGCAAAGGTGGCACTTTTTTTTCAAATATGCAAATAGAGATGCCTATATGCAGTTAAATAAACCAAAAGTTTAAGATATTTAACTCTATGGCAGCTGACCCATCGTACACCTCATCCATGTGCAAGTCATGACAAGCCTTGCATACAACTCAAATCTCACGCGGGAGCCAGCCCATACGGAGAAGAGACCAGGTAACAAGCAATGGGATTTGTTCTATTATCAGTTGTAGTATCTGTCAGCCACATTTCTTATGGCCACTAGATTAGGGACAGGCTTTCCCTCATTGTCTTTTGCGATGAACAGACTGATATCATAGAAGTCGCAAAAAGCACATTGCTCCGGATCATCAATGACATTGGCGAGTATTTCGGGCTGAACAGCTAATTGTGCATTGTCAGGATATTGCTCACGGTTGAGAATAAAATTCCAAATCAAATTCGTCAAATCCTTTATATAAGCAGTGGTATCTTCAAATATTTTCATTTCCATCAACAATTTTAGTCATACATAGAAATAGAAGCAGTTGCCAAATTGGCCCGTCTGCATATTTATAGACGGACAAAACGGTCTTTTGTTATAAAAGAAGGGAATAATTAAAAATTTTTCACAGTTTCGATGTAAAGAAACAACCTGTTTGCGAGCACAAAACAATAAACGCTAAAAAAAGCAAATCACTGCTCTTCCAGAATCCGCTTGATTTCCTCATCGGTTTTTACAAGTCGGTCCTTGCAAAGCTTGACTAGTTGCTGTGCTCTTCTGAGTTGTTCGGTCAGTGAATCGATGTCAAGTTGATCGTTCTCCATTTTCCGGACGATTTCCTCAAGTTCCTTTACTGCTGACTCATAATTGATTTTATCTGGCATAAGAAAGAATTTTTATAGGGTTAAGATGCTATAAATAGGATATGCTATAAATGGGGGTCAATAGGGATGGATGGCATAGGAGAGAAGGTCAAGCCTTCTCTCCCTCATCATTTTGGAAAACGAATGGGTGCCGTTTCAGACTTTCCACGAAATCTGAGATTTTCTTCAATTCCCTTGGGATCTTGATACTTTGAGGGCAATGAGGCTCACATTGTCCGCATCCAATGCAGTGATCAGCCTGTCGCATTTTGGGAACGGCACGGTCGAGTCCGATAAGGTACTCACGCCGCCTTTTCCGGTATTCCTCCTGGAGGTTCTCCACAGGCAGGCGTCCTTCATTCTTGCATTTGTTGTAATGCACGAAAATGCCTGGGATGTCTATACCATATGGGCAAGGCATGCAATACTTGCAGTCATTGCATGGAATGTTTTCCACGCCTACGATTTCCTTTGCCACTCTATAAAGGAACTGATTATCCTCTTCTGTGAGAGGTTGTAGGGGGCAGAAAGAGAGAAGATTATCTTTGAGGTGCTCCATGTAGGTCATTCCGCTGAGCACAGTCAGAACCCCCTCGGGAGTTCCTGCGTAGCGGAAAGCCCATGAGGCCACCGATTTCTCCGGGTCACGTTGTTTGAGTTTGGTAGCGATGAACTGCGGCATATTAGCCAGTCTCCCGCCCAACAGGGGTTCCATGACCACAGCAGGAATACCTCTTTTCTGCAATTCGGTATACAGGTAACTGGCATCTGTATTGTCAGGATTGATTTCATTAGCGAAATCCCAGTCCAAATAATTGAGCTCTATCTGTACGAAGTCCCATTTATACTTGTCATGGTGTTCGAGCAAATAGTTAAACACCTCGATATCGCCATGATAAGAGAAGCCCAAGTTACGTATGCGACCTGCGGCACGTTCTTCCATCAGATAATCGATAATATTGTTGTCTAGATATCTTTTTGAGAAGTTTTCCATCCCACCACCTCCGACACTATGCAGCAGATAATAGTCAATGTAATCTACCTGCAAATATTTCATGGAGTCATGATACATTTTGATGGAACCTTCCCTCGATTGTGTGGATGGATCAAAATTGGACAGTTTCGTGGCCACGAAATATTTCTCACGAGGATATTTGTGGAGTGCGATTCCCGTCGACTCTTCAGAATGGCCCATGCAATACGCAGGAGATGTGTCAAAATAATTCACACCATGTTCTATGGCGTAATCCACCAATTTATTCACCATCTCCTGATCTATCTCAGGCTGTTCTCCCTCCTTTTGGGGTTTGTTGGGCAGTCGCATCATGCCATAGCCAAGTAATGAGACATTTTCCTTGGTTGAAGGGTTGACCCTATAGGTCATTTTACCTGTGGGGGGTTCCACCTGATTGCGGTAATCATCCTGTGCTGAGCCAGCGGCACCAGACTTTCCACAACCCACCAAGGCTGCAGACGTGGCAACGGCACCGCCGCCGAAGAGTTTCAGAAAATGGCGTCTTGATATATTTTTTTTCATTTTTCTTAGAATTATGGGATTAATAGGAGATAAAGGAGTTATGAGGAGGAGGGCTATACAGATTTATGTACCTCATGCCCTTCCACATAGATGGCAGACAAGGGACGCGCCGGACACAGATGCTCACAAGCACCGCATCCGATGCACCGGTTCTCGTTGACAGCAGGAACGAACGGTGTATCGTCATCCTCCTCATTCAGTGGCACCATTTCAATGGCCCCTACCGGACAATGGCGAGCACAGTTGCCACATTCAACGCCATCAGTCACAGCCACACAATTTTTCTTGATCCACACAGCATGTCCAATTTGAATGGCCGCCTTCTCCTCACCTCTTATAGGTTGGATAGCACCTGTAGGGCACACCTCTGAACAACGAGTGCACTCAGGCCGGCAATATCCTCTCTCATAGGACATCACTGGCTGCATGAGGGTCACCAATCCCTCCGAAGGCCTGAGAACATCATTGGGACATTCAGAGACACACAATTGGCATCCCGTGCATCTTTTTGCCATATTATTGGCACTTAAGGCACCCGGAGGCAACAGCTTGGTCTGCCTATGTGGTGCTACCTTATCCTCGATGACTGCCAGTCCTCCATCTACTTTCTTTTTCTCCTCAGCAATGGCAGTAGCAGCAATCAGCGAGGTGGCCAGCAAGAAGGAGCGCTTGCTCTTGTCCACTTCCTTTGTTTCTTCCTGTGAAGAAACCTTTTTTGCCGTTGAAGCACGATGGCTATAACTTAAAGCACCGAACTTGCATTTTCCAATGCAGTTGCCACATGTCACGCACCTGCTGTAATCAACTGTATGCTCTTTGTAGTCGATGCACGCCGCCTTGCAGTTTTTGCTGCAAAGGGTACAGTTGCGGCATTTTTCCTCATCGAAATGGATCTTGAACCATGAAAACCGAGCAAAGAAACTCAGCACAGTACCCACAGGACAGATGGTATTGCAATAAGTACGGCCATTGCGCCATGCCAGCACGCCAACGATGAGCAATGTCGCCAACGCGATGACAAGCGTGGAGACGCCTTTTACCCACACATCAGTGGAATAGAACATATAGCTGTCGGCACTCTCCGCGATGCCAGCCAGCACATTGTTGCCCAATTTCCACAACGGCTGAAGTACATGAGTGGCGATGCGTCCAAAAGCACTATAAGGAGCCAGCAGTGCTACCAGCGACCCCGTCCCTGCAACGAAAGCTGCCACCATCACAGCCAGCATGGTATATCTCAGCCATGAGACAGCCTTAGAATAAGAATACTTATTGCGCTTAAGGTTGAGCCTTGCTATAAGGTCCTGCATCACACCCAAAGGACAGATGACGGAGCAATAAATCCGTCCGAAGATGAGCGTGATGATCAGTAAAGCAGCCACAACAATAAAGTTGAGAGCCAGCAATGCAGGCAGGAATTGCACTTTTGCCATCCAACCAAGCCAGTGGTGCAGACAGCCAGTAAAATCGAGAAACAGCAACGTGATGCCCACAAACATCAGCGTCGCCAAAATCTGCCTTATCCTCTTCAGCATCATAAAAAGATTTTTTAGGTATTTAAAATGATAATATAGAGTGATTATTTGCCAAATTCACCTTTTGATGAGCAAAGTTACGATTTTTTCGGAAAAAAACTTTAATATCATCCCTAAAAATATAACATAATTTAAAAAGAGATTGCTTTTTTTGCAAGAATGACGGATTTCATTACCTTTGCAGACGTTTGTGGAAGCCCTTCCACAGGCTGCGGATTAGAAATGTATGGAATGAAAGCCTGGATAATTCCCTTGTTGATGCTGACAGCTGCCTTGGCATGCAGTTGCCGTCACCACCCCACAATGCGTGAGATGGGCATTGTTCTCGACACGCTGAAAGCGACCGGTGGTGCAGCCATCACAGATTCCGTGACCACTCCCCGTTGTTCGGTCGATTTCGAACTCATTACTCTTGCCAATGAGGAATATGCTCCTCTGTGCGACAGTCTGCTGCGCAGCGGCATTCTCTCCCCTGAGTACCTTTCATTGACCAACCGTCATATCCCCCCTCAAGAGGCTGTGGACTCTTTCATCAAGCGTTACTGCAATGATTACCGAACCTTCTATACTGGCCTGTTCACCGATGAGGGCGACACTGCTACCGCAAGCATAGGCTTTAAGTTGCGGACAGACATCCACGAAGGTCTCGACAGCACGTTGGCATACCAGGCCCACATCACCAACCGCCAGGGAGCAGTGACGACAGAATACACGGTTTGCCGCAATCTTGACTTGCCAAGGAAGCGCATTATGCACCTGAAAGACATCTTTGTACCAGGTTACGAGAAAGGACTGAGCGAAGTGATTGCCACTCAGTTGATGAAGCAGTCGGCCAACAAGAACATGACTGAATTGCATTCTGCAGGTTTCTTCAACGGCACGGATGTCTACCCCACCAACAATTTTCTGTTGGACAACCATGCCATCACTTTCATCTATGTGCCTGGCGAGATTGCCGACCGTAAGAAAGGAGAGATACAAGTAGAGGTGAAATTATCCAAAGTCAAACATCTGCTAAAGCGATGAACGAGATACTGCGACTCTTCCCCGACCTATCACCCAAGCAGGTGAGCCAGTTGGAAGCCCTTCAGGGACTCTATGCTGACTGGAACCAGAAGATCAATGTCATTTCACGCAAGGACATTGACCATCTCTACAAGCATCATGTCCTCCACTCTCTCGCCATCGCCCACTTCGTCCATCCTACACCCCGTACAGACGTGCTCGACTTCGGGACTGGTGGTGGATTCCCCGGCATCCCATTAGCGATCATATGGCCTGAAGTCAGATTTCACCTTATCGACGGCACAGGCAAGAAGATTCGCGTAGCCAATGACATTGCCCAAGCGATCGGTTTGGAGAATGTACGTGCCACCCATATCCGAGGAGAGGAAGAGCGTGGGCGCTACGACTTTGTGGTGAGCAGAGCTGTGATGCCTCTTCCCGACCTAGTCCGCATCGTGCGCAAGAACATCTCACCTCGCCAACGCAACGCCATCGCCAACGGCATCCTATGCCTGAAAGGCGGAGACATCAGTCAAGAGACATCACCTTTCCGCCGCATCGTAGAGGCCTACGATCTTCATGAGTGGGCAGGCGATAGTTGGTTTGAAGGAAAATACATGATATACTTACCGATATGATCAAAATAGAGCGATTTGTGTGCAACATGCTGCAGGAGAACTGCTATGTGGTGAGTGACGATAGTAAGGAATGCGTCATCATCGACTGTGGCGCATGGTATGAGGAAGAACGCAAGGCCGTGAAGGACTACATTCTCCGCAACGACCTCACCCCCACCCACCTGCTCTGCACCCACGGGCACGTTGACCACAACTTCGGAATTGACACCATCCATGAAGCCTTTGGACTCTTTCCAGAAATCCATGAGAAGGATGCAGACTTCATGGTTCATCTCCCCGACCAGGCCGTCCAATTCATCGGATTCCGACTCAGCAACACCTACCCCTCCGTGGGTTCCTATCTGAGCGACGGCTATGAGATAGCCCTTGGTACCCATACCCTCAAGGTTATCCACACTCCTGGCCATTCCCGTGGCTCGGTGTGTTTCCATATCGCCAACGAGCACATGCTCTTCACTGGCGACACTCTCTTCTGTCGGTCCATCGGGCGCACCGACTTAGAAGGTGGCAGCATGATGCAAATCATCCAAAGCCTCCGCCTGCTTGCCCAGTTGCCCGATGAAACCATCATTCTCCCCGGACATGGTCCGCAGAGCACGATGGGCGATGAACTGAGATTGAATCCATTCCTTGACCGATGACAGAGAAAATCATCCTCGGCATTGACCCCGGAACGTCTGTAATGGGCTATGGGGTAATCCGCGTGGCGGGCCAACATGCCACGATGGAGGTGTCGGGTGTCATCGACCTGCGAAAGATGAGTGACCCCTATCTGAAGCTGGGTCATATCTTTGAACGTGTGACAGGCATCATCGAAGCCTATCTCCCCGACGAGGTGGCCATCGAGTCTCCCTTTTATGGGAAGAATGTGCAGTCGATGCTGAAACTCGGACGAGCACAAGGCGTAGCAATCGCCGCTGCGATCCAGCGTGACATTCCCATTCATGAGTATGCCCCGCTGAAGATCAAGATGGCAATCACCGGAAACGGGAGCGCCTCCAAAGAGCAAGTCGCCGGGATGCTCCGTCGCTTGCTCAACATCCCAGAGGGCGAGATGCCCCACTTTTTAGACGCCACCGATGCCCTGGGCGCCGCCTACTGCCATTATCTGCAGATGAACCGGCCGGAATCACAGGTGCATTTCCGTGGATGGAAAGATTTTGTGAACAGAAACCAGCAACGCATATGCAAGCCACCATCAGAATCACCGACGGCATAGCACGCATGCCCAAATGGCGCATGGCTGAGCCTGTCAACTTCGAGGCGCTCGATGGTGAGCATATCGCCATCGTGGGTTCCAATGGTGGTGGTAAGTCCATGCTGGCAGACATCCTTATCGGACGTCATCCACTTCTGATGCGTGACCCTGCCTATGACTTCCGTCCTAGCACGCGTCCTCTGGCAGCCGACAACATCAGATACATCACCTTCCGTGACTGCTACGGAGGCGACAACGATACCACCTACTATCTGCAACAAAGGTGGAACCAGCACGACATCGACGAGACGACGCCCACTGCAGGCGAATTGCTGGAGGAAGCCTATTTGCTGTCAGGCGCGGACACTCCAGAGCGGAGGTCCATGCAGGAACATCTCTACGGCCTTTTCGGTCTTGTCCCCCTGCTAGACAAATACATCATCCTGCTCTCGAGCGGTGAACTGAGGAAGTTCCAGTTGGCCAAGGCGCTGTTTTCTCAGCCGCGCATACTGATTATGGACAATCCCTTCATCGGTCTTGACGCGCCAACACGGGCACTTCTTACCGAATTGCTTAATCAGTTGGCCAGCGAATATGCCCTTCAGCTGATTCTGTTGCTCTCTAAGACCGATGACATCCCACCCGTAGTGACCCATGTGGTGGAAGTACGTGACATGGTAGTGGGAGTGAAGCAGACACGAGAGGAATACCTGTCAAGCCGTGCACATCGGCCCAATCATGTGCTCACCCCGGAACAGGTAGAAGCCCTGGAAAAACTCCCCTGCTCCAGCCAGGAATACCACACAGAAGAGGTGGTGAGACTCCGGAACGTGAGCATCCGCTATGGCAACCGTACGATTTTGAAGGAAATGAACTGGACGGTGCGCAATGGGGAGCGCTGGTCGCTGAGCGGACGAAACGGAAGCGGGAAATCAACATTGCTGAGTCTGATTTGTGCAGACAATCCCCAGGGTTATGCCTGCGACATCACACTCTTCGACCGTCCCCGTGGCAGCGGCGAAACCATCTGGGACATCAAGCGCCATATCGGCTATGTGTCTCCAGAGATGCATCGAGCCTACAACAAGGACCTGCCAGCGGTGCGAATCGTGGCAAGCGGCCTGAAAGACTCCGTAGGCCTCTACGTGCGTCCTACCGACGAGGAATACGCCACATGCCATTGGTGGATGGACATTTTCGGCATTGGGCATCTGGCTGACCGCACTTTTCTGACTCTCTCCAGCGGAGAGCAGCGACTGGTGCTTCTGGCACGCGCCTTTGTCAAGGATCCCGAGTTGTTGATACTCGATGAGCCTCTTCACGGACTCGACGACCGCAACCGCCAGTTGGTGAAAGACATCATCGAAGCCTTCTGCCACCGTCCCAATAAGACGCTGATTATGGTTACTCACTATGAGGAGGAATTACCTCCCTGTATTCAATATAGATTGAAAATTGAAAATTGAAGAAAAAATCAAGATAGGAACATAAACAATCATTATGATGAAACGTATACTTTTTATTTTTACGATGCTGGCAGTGGTAGCCGGCGCATCAGCCCAAGAGGCATACAATGAAGCTATCAGAATGGCCAAAGCTGTTGCTGACGACACTTCACGCTCATTGGATGAGCGGCGTATTGCCACATTCAAAAAAGATGCCCTCTACTATCTGGGTTCCCAATCCTACAAGCTGACCCCCGACAGTTCAGCAACGATGCTCGACTATCAGGCCCTTGCCCTTTTTCAGTTCATCAATCTGTTTCAGGGAAGTTTGGCCATGGCATCAAAAAAGAACCGCAGCGCCATCATCGACCTCTTCAAGAGCGTGAGCCTGGCCCATCCTCGCTTCCACGACCCCAACAAAGAGTATGTGATGGCCTACATCACAACAGAAGGATTCCTGACAAAGTTCTCGCTCGACACCGACTGGGTGGCAGCATACAACGATATCAAGAAAAGGCTATCGAGATAAAAAGTATCAAGCGCCCGATTGGGCGCTTGATACTTTTTAATGGAGTAATATGTTGACGATACCCATAATATCTGCAACGGTTATTATATTGTCCAAGTTGACATCAGCATTGCGGAACAAGAATCTGTCCACATTACCTTTTAAGACATAATTGACGGTGAGCATGACATCTGCCACAGTCACTTTTCCATCACCGTTAGCATCTCCGAGCAGGAATCCATCATAAGGGACGTATGCCGTGAACTTTTGCAAGGTGAAGTTGCCTCCACAATCATAATCATAATTTCCATTCTCATCGGCGCGGATATATTCCGAGAGATAAGTCTTTGTAGCCGCCCCACGGCTAAGGTCATATCTGTGATAGATGATAGTTTTGTCATCACCTAACCCTGCTGCATGGAAGACAGTGCCCTCATTGCCATCAGAATCTTCCGCTGAGCCATTGTTTTGCCCCAAGCCATACCCTTCGACAAGTTGCAGGAGCCGACTACCTGGATGTCCAGACTTGAGATTGGCCCATAACACTTTTTGTGTATCGACATACATCGTGTTCTGTCTGATAGCCGTAGCATAGGTGTAGGTACCATCAGCCCAGTAAGCCCACCTTCCTCCTGTCGAAGCAGTCACTTGCCACAGGTCAGCGCCCAACACAGAGGCTGCATCAAAAGCAGCAATAGTGCTGAAGTCGGGTGAGTCATACTTTATAACGTAGGGTTGTTCGACCGTCATAGAAATGGTATTGTCAGAATATCCGTTCTCGGAAGCCGTGAGATAAAGCGTGCCAGGCTTGGTGAAAGTGAACGCGGGCTCACCGTCATTGGAGATGATGAAATTATCAAACTTAGCATTAGAATTAGACCGACCAAGATTGACGAACAATCCACTGATTTTCATATTGACATTACTGTCGGCGATGCTATAGCTTCCTGAAGTCAGAATTGTTGCTCCATTGAAAACTGTATATGCCACCTTCCCAGTTGTCTGATTGACTTTAATCAGGAAATGATACCAAGTGTTATCAGTTAAAGTAAAAGAGTTGTTGTCCCCTTCCACCGTGTAAGATGTGCCATAGTTTTTGCCACCTGTGAGTCGGAAGACATAATCTGAACTGCCTGTCCATAAATAAGGCACACTTTTAACGGCTTGGGGAACATTCCCACCGTACAGAATCACAGAATTATCGTCATAATTCCCAATACAATAATGTAGCGCTGCATCAAACTCCACACAATAATCATTCTCCACATCAGCCATGAAAGATTTATAGGCATATCTTGAGCCAGAGCCCCCATCTTGAGAGAAGTTAAGATAGATGCCATGAGTGTCATCAGAGCCTAGTGAGACACCCATGTTGCATGTCCACCCCGATGCATCCGTGCTGCTCTCAAAATCCTGAGAGAATCTTGTCGTTTCAAACATGCCTGCATCCAGATTGGTGGTATTGCCTTGTGTATCTGTGAAGTATCCCGAGAGCGTTGTCTTGTCACTTTTTGCCCTCATACCCACCTTTGGCATATAATAAGGTCCCGACTCAACTGGGTATTCCTCAATTTCTGTCTGCACCATGTCGATAACAGCCAGTTCAGGAGCCACCGTTGGCATAGCACCATCCATCTTCAGCATGAGTATGCCATCCTCGATGACGAGTTGTGGATTTCTGGACTGATCAATACCCTCCAAGATGATATCATCAAGGCTGCATCCCTCAGCCAGTTCTCCGATTTGTCCGAGCGGATATGCCAAAGCAGTCGGTGTGGAGGTGGAGTTGAACCTAAACCTTGGTGCGAGGTATTCTGGTCCATAGTTGACCCACACCTCTTCCGTCTTTTTCTCAATATTCAAAACACCTACAATTAGCTGGTCATTGTCTCCCACGTTATTTCCTGTGATGTCGAAGACCACTTTTGAGCCAAAACCCAAATTAAGCGTTCCGATATTGATGGAAGACACATTTGCTGTTGCCCCACCGATATTGATGGATGCTCCGTAATCGGCCTTGATGGAATTGAAAGTTCCCTTGGAGGAGTTGAGAGAAGTAAACCTATTGAGCCACAGCGGACTATAGGGCAATTCGCCGTTGAAGGTCAAGGTACCCTGCCACACCTCTGTCGGTCCGGTATAAGTATGTGTGTTATCCGACAAGACGAACTGTCCCCAACCCTGCTTGGTCAGCCGCATATCCCCCGAGAGAGCGTCACCGGTAATGGTGTGCTGATAAGTTGTCGTGGTGATATTGTTGTTGTTGTCGTTGCCTTCCACCCATGCCGGCGCATTGACGGTGAGAACTTCCGGCTCCGCCCCTTCACCAACATTGACAATCTTGTTTTCATATCCTGCCAGGAGCAGGTGCTGTCCATTGTTCTCTGTGGTGATGGTAGCACCATTGTTGAGCTGGGTTCGACCAGTGTTGGTAAGTGGCGGCGGTGCCACGGTGATTCCCTCCATCTCTCCAAGGAAGAAACTGAGATGCGGCGGCTGGTTGTAGGCCATCATCTGCCATGCCATGGCCTGCCGATATTGGTGGTCGTGCCAAAGAGTGTAGAAGTCATAATCCGTATCTATGGCAGAAGTATAAACGCGGATTTTTTCACCATATCTTACGATGATTTCCTCGCGCCAGTCGCCTATGATGTCTCCTTGGAAGCAAGGATTGTTTTTCGAATCATTGTTCATGTTGCATCCATCGGATGTGAAAAGCCTTCCATAGCCTTCCTTATCAATTTTAGCCTCTTTAGCCGTACCCGGACTATTGAGGATTTCCGAGCACAAGTCACCATCCCAATAGATGCGGAAGTTGAGGTTTGACCAATAGAGTGGAGCACGCGTCTCGGTTGGTGCAGACATGACCACTTTATCAACAACAGATGAGATCACGTCTGTGGAAACTGATCTTCCTAAAGATCCAGGAAAGCTATTGGAAAAATTGCCCATGAGCCCCCGTCCATCATCCTTAGCAGCTTCCATTCTGACGTACATCTCACTTGTCGTGGCATTGCGGTAGTTCATGCCCGGATGATCCTCATTACATCCAAAGAACTCCAATCCCTTGCGATAAGGATCGAAATCACTCACATGTTGTGCATCTCCATGGCCTAAGCCAGTGGTGGAGAGTCCTTTTCCTGTATCGTCGATGACCATAGAGCCAAATACAATCTCATCACATCCGTCCTCATCGACATCTGCGATGATGAAGTTGTGGTATCCCTGTCCATACCATGGACTCCCTGATTTATTGTTAGTCCAACTCCAACTCTGTGTCAGTTCATGAGTTTTGGGATCAATGTCAATAGCCACCATTTTATGGCGTGTATAGATTCCCCTTGCGAGAAAAAGGCTTGGATGTTGTCCATCGAGATAAGGAGCACCGAAGAAGTACTTTGAAGACCTATGTCCGTATCCGTCGCCCCATGCCGCATTGAGATCCGTTTCTCCGTCTTCGAGTCGTTTGAGCGGATAATCCAACACCTGATAAGGCTGTCCTGTTTCTCCATTCATATAAATGAGAAACTCATCGCCCTCATGCGACCAAGCGTATTGGGAGCCATTTTCTCCTTCAAAGAAACGAAAATTCCTATAGCATTTACTTGGATCGCCTATAATCTGTGTATATTCCGTCTCTTCTACCTTATAATGGATTCTCATATCGTCGGCACCTCTCAGCACCACCTCAGCTTTTCCGTCCATATCCCAATCATAGGCAATCACGTCGATTTCGGTGGAGTTGAGACTCACCATGTTGGGTCCACAGTCAATCCACCACATCCGTTTCGCCTCACCTGTCTTCCAGTCCACATCATAAGCCTCGATCACGACAAACTCCGTCGTATTTGAAGCCGGATAAATATCCCAAACCTCCCATTCGCCATATCTTTCATCCTTAGGTTTACTGGTATTATTGCCCCAATCTTTATACCCTAAATCTATAGCAGTGGCATCGACTGTATTGAGTCGTTTGATGATAATCTCGGGTTGTCCGTCACCATTGAGGTCGGCCACCTCAGCATCGTTGTTGCTATAGTGGCTTGTAACGTCAACACCATTGCGATCCTTCACTTTTTCTAATTTGATGTCAAGATAGCCGCTGTAGGTATTGGAATAATTATAAGAATTCCATGGTGTGCATCCTGTGGTAAGGTCCTGCATCTGCTCTATGCCCCTCACCACTGGGCATACAGTATATTGACTGTTTACATTCCCTTCTGTATCAAAGAAATGAGTGGCCTTCAGGTTAGAAGCCACCCTGGTAGTTCCCCGATAGAGATTGTAGGTGACATCATAGTATTCCTCACCAAAACGCCGCCAACTGACGAAATTGCCTGTTGCCACGGGTACAGCAACTACTCCACGATCGAGTTTATCAGTGAAACGCTGTGCATGGAGAGAAGTGTTTACCAGCAATAATGCCAGCAACAAGAAGTAAAGTCTTTTCATGTTTAGGTTTAAAAGAATTTGCTGTTTTTGTTTGTTTGGTTACAAAAGTAATGAAAGAATTCATCAAAATGCAAGAAAACCTCATAAAAAAACATCAGCAGCAAAGATTTATCCTTTGGTGCTGATATGCAATTCATTGAGGTGATGATTCTACCTGCTTTTTGGTGGGTGCTGATGGATTCGAACCACCGAAGTCGAAAGACAGCAGATTTACAGTCTGCCCCATTTGGCCACTCTGGAAAACACCCATCGTGTGTGGACGTTGGCGGATTCGAACCGTCGACCCTCTGTCTGTCAGACAGATACTCTAAACCAGCTGAGCTAAACGTCCTTTTGTAAGCGGATGCAAAGGTAATGATTTTTTTTTAATTGACAAACTTTTCCCCATATTTTTTCTTCCTAAACAATTTCATTTGCTGACTGGCAGATATGGGTTAATAAGCTCCTGACGCAAGATTAGAATGGATACCCAATGGCAAAGTGCAGACTTTGTCCATCGCTGAATGAAGGTATGTTGTAGTACCCGCTCTTGCCTGTATCATACGGGGCGTGAATGCCAATACCCCAGTCAAGTCGGACGATGAAGAAACCCAAGTCATATCTCAGTCCCACACCTGTGCCAAGTGCCATTTGGTTGAGAAATTGTGATGACTCGAAACCTCCATCTATGCCTTGCCCATCTTTTGTGTTCCAAACATTTCCTGCATCAATGAACAAAGCCCCATAAAGATTGCCAAACAATCGAGGGCGGTATTCCAGGTTCAATTGCAGTTTGATGTCTCCCACCTCTTCTATAAACCTCCATCTCTTGTCAGCGGAATGAAATTTGCCAGGTCCTATGCTTCTTACGGTGAAAGCCCTTATGCTATTGGCACCACCAACCCAAAAAGATTCGGTGTATGGCATAAGGTCAGAATTGCCGTATGCCCATGAATATCCCGCGCTAAGATGAGCCACCAACTGTGAATGGTCGCTCGTTTTCCACGTTTTAGTGAAATCGGTCTCGAACTTCAGGTCACGGTTCGTAATGATACCTACGAGCTTACGGCCTTCGGTAATCGGAACGCCGCTGATACGGTACTTGCCCATCAGTTCATTGGCATCCTGCAGCGTATGATTGGGAGAAAGGGAAAACGGGTCACTGATAACGCCGTTCTCGGAACGCTTTACCTTGTCAACCTCCTCTGCCTGTGCTTCGATTGACATGTTTTTGTGAATGACACCGATGCCCCCCTGTCTGGCCATGGCGATTGCCATGCGGTGTTCGGTTACGGTATCCATACCCGCGCTCATAAGCGGAATATTAAGGGTAATGGAATTGGTCAGTTTCGTGGTAATGTCCACTTCATTCGGGATTACTTCTGAGTAGGAAGGAACCAAAAGTACATCATCAAAAGTAATGCCCTCACCGATCAGTTTTGCCATAACAGCTTCCTCCTTTATATAAAAATATTATTAACGTTATAAAATCACCTTTCGGGGAGATTTTTTCTTCATAAACTGAAGGAAATTCTCATCCGGCTCGAAAAGAATCTTCTCCGGGCCCTTCTCCCCTTTTGTGAAAATCGCATAGACCTTCTTTCCTTCCTCGCGGGAGGTGTAGTCGGCGGCCTTCAGCTCGAGATGCTTGTACCCATCGAGCGCGGCGTCTCCAACCGGCGCAACAACATCGGTCTTTTCAAGATCGATGCGTTTCAGGTGCTTTCTCGTGCTTCCGCTGTACACGACATCGAAATCAATCTGTCCGTCTACAAAAATATATTCATACTCCGCCTTGAACTTGGGCCACTGATTGGCAACAAGGACAAATGTTACAACCAAAAGAACAAACCCGAGAATCTGAACCAGTCCGGTTGTGATCAGCGCGAATATTGCAACAGCGGCAATGAAGAAAAGCATAAGCCCCTTCTTTACGGAATCCGCCGTGCTCCCCTTCCGCTTTACCATACACTCGGTGTAATTACTCTCTCCGACCATCGGTCTACCCCTCCTAAGCTTTATTTCTTCTTCGGTTCTTCGACGAAAATGCTGTTCGTCTTCTGCAAAGCGCGAATCAGCGCGTCCTTCGAATTCTTCCAGTCCGCATCGGCATTGCGATAATCGAACTTGTCCGTAAACCACTCAAGGTCATCCCGGACACGCTTGAAATTCTCAACCATGATACGGCTCATAACCTCCGAAAACTGGTCGAGGTTCTTCGCGGAAAGGGATGTCGCCGCAAGCTTGTGCAGTTCCCCGTAATGCTTTAAGCAGAACCCTTTGGCTCTCGCAAATTTATCACGGAAAATGCTATCGTTATCATATAAGTAGAAAATCGTCGCCAGGTAACGCTCATAGGTATGTCCCATGCGTTTGCAGACATAGCAGGACTTCTGCTGCTCTTCGGTATACGCATAAACCGGGTCCGCCGTATCATTTTTCTTAAATAATGAAGGCTTAACCGATTTGATCTTTGCAAGCTTCTCAAGCGTCTTCATCTGCCGGTCCATATAGGTAAGCATCATCAGACCGAGACCGAGACGGTTCTGGTTTTTATACATCATAGGAAGATGATTCGCGCAGAAACCGATCTGGTCGGTCTCCATACGGACATCGTCCTCCATATAACTTGCGCCCATCACAAAATCGATGGCGTCCCCCTGCAGCTTGTTATACATAAAACATACAGGGCACTCGCAATCGGCATCGAAGGCATCGTTTACGGGAATTGCATAAAGCTGTTCTTTCATGCTTTCGTTTCTCCTTTCGATTTCGGGCAGGGACAATAACGAAAAATGCTACTGCGGCTTATATCCGCTCTTCAGTGAACAAATCCGGTTAAAAACAAGAGAACCCTCTTTCGAATCCTTATAATCAACGCAGAAATAGCCGTTTCGCAGGAACTGAAAACTGTCATATGGTTTCGAGGCTGCCACGGAAGGCTCTGCGAAAGAATTCAGTATGCGGATAGAATCCGGATTGATGTTCATGGAACCGTCTTCGTTATAGACGCCCTTTTCTTCATCAATCAGGTTCTCATAAAGTCTTGTCGTTACGGGGACGGCCGTTTTCGCGTATACCCAA
>CAMZHP010000003.1 GCA_947306845.1 uncultured Prevotellaceae bacterium | reverse complement strand
TTTCACGGCGGATGGCATCGATGCTGCCGCTGTTGCGTGCCCAACTGCGGCGGGCGATGCCGTTGTTCACATCCCAGAAGAGCATCTCGCGGATGCGGGCGTCGCTCTCCTCACTGCCGTCGATGACCATGCCGAAGCCTCCGTTGATGACTTCGCCCCATCCTACGCCGCCGCCGTTGTGTAGCGACACCCAAGTGGCACCACGGAAAGCATCACCAATGACATTTTGCACTGCCATGTCGGCACAGCGCTGCGAACCGTCGTAGATGTTGCTGGTTTCACGGAAAGGAGAGTCGGTGCCCGACACGTCGTGGTGGTCGCGCCCGAGTACGACGGGTGCTTTCAGCCTGCCATTGCGGATAGCTTGGTTGAAGGCGAGGGCGATGGCGGTGCGGCCCTGCGCATCGGCATAGAGGATGCGGGCTTGCGAACCCACCACGAGATGGTTGCGTCCTGCCTCGCGTATCCAGTGGATGTTGTCGTCGAGCTGTCCGATGATGTCGGGCGTGGCTGTTTTGCGGATGTTCTCCAAAGCCTCGGTGGCGAGCTGGTCGGTGAGTGCCAGATCGGCAGGGTCGCAGGAGGTGCATACCCAGCGGAAGGGGCCGAAGCCATAGTCGAAGAAGAGCGGTCCCATGATGTCCTGCACATACGAGGGATAACGGAACCTGCCGTCGGGCAGCAGCACGTCGGCACCGGCACGGCTTGACTCCAGGAGGAAGGCATTGCCGTAGTCGAAGAAATACATGCCGCGGGCTGTAAGTTGGTTGATGGCGGCCACCTGCCTGCACAGCGATGTGCGTACCCACTCGCGGAAAGTGCCGGGTTCTTCGGCCATCATTTTCTTGGATTCCTCCAAGGAGTGCCCCACGGGGTAATAGCCACCAGCCCATGGGTTGTGGAGCGAGGTCTGGTCGCTGCCGAGGTCAACACGGATGTCTTCAGCGGCGAGACGTTCCCAGAGGTCCACTACATTACCGATGTATGCCATCGACACGGTGCGACGCTCCTCCACGGCCTTTCGGATGGCGGGCATCAGTTCGTCGAGGTTGTCGTGCAGTTCATCCACCCATCCCTGCTCGTATCTCTTCGTGGCGGCTTTGGGATTGATTTCGGCCACCACGCTCACCACACCAGCGATGTTGCCGGCCTTGGGCTGTGCACCCGACATGCCTCCAAGACCGGAGGAGACGAACAGCATACCGTGGGCATTTTTCTGTCCGGGGCGAAACTTCCGGCGGGCGGCGTTGAGCACGGTGATGGTGGTGCCGTGGACGATGCCCTGCGGCCCGATGTACATATATGAGCCGGCGGTCATCTGGCCATACTGGCTCACACCGAGGGCATTCATCCGCTCCCAGTCATCGGGCTTGGAGTAGTTGGGGATGACCATGCCATTGGTCACCACCACACGGGGTGCTCCCTTGTGTGAGGGGAACAGACCCAGCGGATGTCCTGAATACATGACGAGGGTCTGCTCGTCGGTCATCTCGCTGAGATATTTCATGGTGAGCCGATACTGTGCCCAGTTTTGGAAGATGGCACCGTTGCCGCCATAGATAATCAGTTCATGGGGGTGTTGTGCCACACGCGGGTCGAGGTTGTTCTGTATCATCAGCATGATGGCTGCCGCCTCGTTCGACCGGTGGGGATACTCGTCAATGGGACGGGCGTGGATGGCGTAATCGGGTCGGTAGCGATACATGTAGATACGGCCATATTGCCGCAGTTCCTCGGCAAACTCTGGGGCCAGTTGGGCATGCAGGTGTTCAGGAAAATAGCGCAAGGCATTTCGCAGGGCAAGCACTTTCTCTTCCTCTGTGAGGATGTCCTTCCGCCGTGGTGCGTGATTGATGTCGGTGTCGTATGGTTTTGCCTGGGGCAGCATATCGGGGATGCCAGCCCTTATTTCTTCTGCAAAGGTCATAATATTAGGGTTTTAGGTTGTTGTGATGGTTGTGGGGGTAGAGGCTAGATTTTCTAGATGCTCTAGATATTCTAGATGCTCTAGATACTCTAGATATTCTAGATCTTCTAGATTTTCTAGATATTCTATTTATCCAGTTTGCTCTCGATGATGGAGAGGATGGCGCGTTCAGCCTCGATGGCTTGAGCAATGAGGGCTTCTGCCTCGGAGATGAGTGCCTCGGCCTTCTGGCGGTCCTTCAGCTGGGCGGCGTTGATCTTCACATTGAGACCGGCTCCTAGGACTGCTGAGCGGGCGGCGAGGGCGCCTACCCCGGCATCTGATACGCTGTTAGGGTTGCCTGTCTCTGCCATCAGACGGCAGAGCGGCAGGACAGCTGAAGCGGCCTTCATGGTGCGCAATGGTACCTCGGTGGCATAGAGCGTGGCTGCCTGGATGGCTTCGCTGCGCAGTGCTTTCTCCTCATCGGTGCCGCGTGGCATGCCGAAAGCGCTCATGATGCGGTTGAAAGCAGCGGTATCCTCATCAACAAGGTGAAGCAGTTCGGACATCAGCTGTTGTCCCTTGTCGGCGGAGGCGGAGAATTCTTCCCATCGTTCATCCCATCCGGCTTTGTGTGCGGAGAGGTTGGCCACCATGGAGCCCAGGGCGGCACCTAATGCCCCCATGTATGCAGCGATGGTGCCACCGCCGGGAGCCGGTGACTCTCGGGAAGTCTCCTCGGCAAATGATTTGACGGTGCGGTCGGCGAGGAGTGGCTGGCGATTGGCATCTTCCAGCAGATATTCGATGACTTTCTCGCGAGGATTGAACGGGCGGAGGTCGGAGAGACCCATCGAATGGATGGCTATCTGGATGATGTCTTCCTCAGGGATGCCGGTGGACCGGTGCTGTTTTTGGAGGAAATAGCGTCCTGCCTCGATGAGTGTGCGCTTGGGCACGAGACCCACAATCTCGGTGCCAGTGACGCGGATGCCGCGCTCTTGGGCGCAGCGGCACACCTCATCGAAGGCTTTGTGCAGCGGGGTCACGTTGATGTCGGTGATGTTCATCGACACCTGCGCGATGCCATATTCGTCGATATACCATCCGATGGCCTTGGTCTTCTTCAGTGTGCCGGGAATCATGATGGTGTTGCCGTCGGCATCCTTCATCGGTTGGCCGGTGATGGGATGGCCCTCCCGGCGGGGACGGCCTTTCTCTCGCACATCGAAGGCGATGGCGTTGGCACGGCGTGTGGAAGTGGTGTTGAGGTTGAAGTTGACGGCAATGAGAAAGTCGCGGGCACCCACCACGGTACAGCCGGTACGGGCGATGTCATCATCCATCGGACGACTTCCGAAATCGGGTTCCAGACCAGGCGTGGCGAGCTTTTTGGGTATTCCCTCATACTCACCCGACCGGCAGACGGCGAGGTTGCGTCGCTCCTCCTTGAAGGCTGCTGCTTCATAACAATAGCAAGGGATGCGCAGTTCGTCGGCGATGCGTTTGGCCAGTTGGCGGGAGAGTTGCGCACACTCCTCCAGGGTGATGCCGCTCACGGGAATCAGCGGGAGCACATCGGTGGCTCCGATGCGTGGGTGGGCACCATGATGTTGGCGCATGTCGATTAACTGACCGGCGCGGCGCACAGCCTTGAAAGCGGCTTCCACCACAGCGTCAGGGCTGCCTACAAAGGTAAAGACGGTGCGGTTGGTAGCCTCACCGGGGTCGATATTGAGCAACCTGACATCAGCCGTTGACTCTATTTCTGAGGCTATCTGCCTGATGGTCTCCTGATTGCGGCCCTCACTGAAATTGGGCACGCATTCCACAATCTGTTTGTTTTTCATAGTGTATTTTTTTGTGTTGTATCTTTTGTGTTGTTTGCTCAAATCTATTTGAGTCCATCATCCATCGCGATATTCACAATTCCCATGAGGTCTGAGACGTTGACGCTCCCATCTGTGTTGAGATCTCCCTCGGTCTTGTAGAATGTTACGTTCTTGTTTCCCAATATGTTGTTGGCGGTGGCCATGATGTCTGCCACATTGACGAAGCCGTCATGGTTGACGTCACCTGGTGCATAGCCAAATACATACATGTTTTTGAATTCTTTCCAGTAGTTGGCCTTGGCATACAATGACTTGTACCCGGCAGGTATGTACAGGTCGGCATTCTTTCGGTTGGAGAAGACCGTAGATGAGATGGTCAGCGGATTGGTGAGATCCACGGTCACAGAGGTCAGCTTGTTGCAGCCATAGAAGGCATATTCGCCAATGCTGGTCACACTCGATGGGATTTCTACTGATTCCAGTGATGTGCAATTGAGGAACATCTGCTGACTGATGGCGGTGAAATTCTTTGGCAATGAGATACTCTTCAGTGAACTGCAGCCATAGAACATCTGGTCGGAATTGGTCACCTGCTGCATGTTGATGTATTCAAGTCCTTTGACATTGGTCAGACTGCTCATGCCTGCCAACCATCTGTAGGTGCTGGTGGGATCATAGGAGGCAAAGGAACTGTCGAAAACCACATTTCTGACGGTAGTCTTCCCGCTCCATCCCGGTACCGTAGTCCCAGTGTTGAGGTCATAGACAGTGCCTGTGCGGCTGCTCCGATAATCATCATAGTAGAATGTAAGGGTGGTGGCATCTGATGACAAAAGGGCATAGGCGCTTGTCTTCTTGATCGGATTGATGTTGACAACGGCCATCTTGTCGGTGTTGTATGCGATGCCGTTGACGGTGATGGCACTCATCGAGTACCACCCGTCACAAAAGCCTGCCCATCCCATGTTGAAATGGAATTTCCCATTGTAGTTGTCGTAACCGTCGCAGACGAAGACATGTCCTATATCGTCGTGATAACCGCACATGATGACGGGTCTTCCGGCTGCCATTTCTTCGTAAATCCTGTCGCTCCATTGGGCGTTGGTCATGCCGCTGGCTTTGATGACTTTTATCTCGGAATTGTAACCGAAATTAGATTTGAACGACTCCGTGGCGGTTTGGATGCTGCCAGTGGTGACGCCTTCTGCATAGTCAGCATTGATCGACTGTCCACAATAGCGCATCAGCTGAGCGATGGCTTTCTTGCTTGATGACGTCCTGGGCGTTTCGTCGGTCATGTTTGACCAACTAAACGAGCTGAGAGCGCTGAGAGCATCTACTGATAGCTTGTATGTCTTGGTCGTGTAGGCAGGCAATGCCTTGCATCCTCCTTGGAAATATTCCCCGTCCTTGCCGACAGAGGCCCAGTAATACAGAATCTGTGCCATGGCAGCGGGGACGCAACCTACGGAGCATATTGTCCCGTCGAAGGAACATTGGTTGTAGAATGGACTGTTTTGTCCCCAAGTGGATCTCATCATGCGGGCAACGGATGCTTTCGCTTTGGCGGGAGTGGTGGCGTCGGCAGTGGCATATCCGTTGGCCTGACTCCACGCGATCTCAGCGGCCCAGCAGTCCATCCAATCCTTGAGGGCAGGTGGTATGCTGTCAGGGTGGAACTGCCCGTTGTCGCTATATCCCAGGATGGCTTCTGCCTTGTCATCTGCTGATGCGATGATGAATCCGTTGTCGCCGGAGAGGTTGAAAGCATACAATAAGGGCTGGTCTGCTTCCTGTCCCTTGGACAGTGTATGGGCAAGGGTAAGTTGCACGTTTCCCCTTACCCGATGCATCTGACGGGTATTCATCAGCGACAATACTTTCTGCTTGGCTTCATCGGGAGAAATCGGATTGGCATGCACACCGATCATGCTCCCTATCAACAAACAGGCCAATATAATGATGTTTGTCCTGCTAATCATATATGATGTAGTTTCTGAGTTCCTTTTTCTTAAGCTGATCCCTTGCTATAGCTCAACGGGAATGAAAAATGATTTGTCTTCTGAAGGCAAAGGTACATAAAAAAAGGGAAAAAACGATAAAAATCTGCTAAATTTTGGAAAACTCACAAAAAAGTAGTAATTTTACCGCCGATTAGCATTTCAAAACCAATTTTTTGTTGGATAAGTGACGTACTTCAAGCAAAGCTAAAGATATGAAGAAAATTGTGATGATGCTTGCCATGCTGCTTCCGGCACTGGCGTGGGGACAGGGAAATGCACCTGAGATAACCGCTCAAGCAGAGACCTTGACAGTCGGAGGGACTTCGACGATAACCATCTCTCTCACTAATGAGGGAGATGATGAGTATAATGGTTTTCAGTTTGACTTGTATCTTCCCAATGGCATCACATGGGCAAAAGATGACAACAACAATTTCAGCTGTCAGTTCTCTGACAGATATACAGGCACAGGCATGTCGTCCGCCATCAGAAGTTTGGGAAGCGGTTGGTACCGAGTGATTTGCTACTCTTTTTCTAATGTGCGCATTACTGGGAAAGACGGTGTCCTGATGACACTTGACATCCAAGGGTCCAATGACCTGGCAGCTGGAGAACTCACAGGCCGTTTGTCAGACGTGCTGCTCAGCCGATTGGATGGGAAGGGCATTGACTGTGCGAACTCTGAATTCATTATCTCAACGGCCAGCACAAGGATGGGAGATGTGAATTTCGACAAGAAAGTGGAATTGACAGATGCCTTGTTGGTCGTAGATTATGTCCTTGGCAAAGTCAGTCCTAATTTCCATTTCAAGTATGCTGATATGGATGGAAACAAAGCCATCGAAATTACCGATGCCTTGAGGATTGTCGATATAGTTCTCGGACGAGAGTGATGGCGCCCCGCACCTTCCAGCATCGGGTGACGCTGCCGGCGGTTGCTGTCATCGTGTTGTTGGCTGGCGTTGCTTTCTTTTTCCTTATGTCCCGCGACGGGATGCTGTCGGCAGTGGCATTGCTGCTGGTGTGTCTTGATGTGGGAATCCTCGAGAGAGTTATCCATACTTCCTACACTCTGACTGAAGATGGGCTGCTGTTGGTGGACCGGGGTAGGTTTGCCAGACGTGAGACCATCCATGTCTGCGACATCCTGAGGATGGAGCGTCGGAAGACCCTATTGCCTGGAAATCATTATATATTGATAGAATATGGCCCACGCAAATACGTGAGCATACTGACCGACAATGAACAGGGGTTCATGGCAGAAATCACAAGACGACAAAAATTGGAAAGTTAATCATGCGCAGACTTATTATTTCATTGTTGTGGCTGATGTCCCTGGCCGTTGAGGCACAAATTATGGGCGGGGGCGAGGTTGGTATGCCCGTTGCGGTGCAGGAGCCTCGGTGGGCCGATCAGGTGAGGATCCGCCTCGACAACCTCAAGACCGACAGACTGCTGCAGTCCACACAACTGGGACTGATGGTATATGACCTTACGGCCAATGAGGTGATATATACCCACAATGAGCGGCAGCGGCAGCGTCCGGCTTCCGTGATGAAACTTGTCACGGCCATCACTGCTCTCGACATGCTGGGGAGTGACTACTGCTATTATACGAGTTTTTGCTATCGGGGAACCGTCGTGGGCGATACGCTTAGGGGATCGCTCTATTGTGTAGGCGGATTCGACCCCACCATCAATCAGGATGATATCCGATACATGGTGAATGACATCAAGCGTGCGGGCATCTCCAACATACAAGGCATGATTGTGGCCGACCTTACCATGAAGGATACGCTCACCTATGGCAGCGGATGGTGCTGGGATGATGACAACGACAGGCTCACACCATTGCTCGTGGACAAAAAAGACCAATTCATATCTGTTTTGCTCCGGGAGATGAGAAGTCAGGGCATTGGCCTTTCCGTCACACTGGGTAAGGGAAAGGTGCCTCAGAATTGTACGGAGATCGTGCGCTACCGCACAGGTATTGACAAGGTGCTGTCGCGCATGATGAAAAACAGTGATAACCTTTATGCCGAGTCGATGTTCTATCAGATAGCCCACGCCAATTCCACCAAGCCAGGAAAGGCGTCGGATGCCACGGGCGCAGTGAAGCGGCTGCTTTATCGTCTGGGTCTCGACCCTGTCAATTATACCATTGCCGATGGCAGCGGATTGTCTCTTTACAGTTATGTGACGGCGGAAATGCTGGTGAAGTTGCTCCGTTATGCCTATGACAACAGGGCCATCTACACCCATCTTTATCCAGCTCTGCCCATCGCCGGAGTGGACGGGACGCTTGAGAACCGGATGAAAACCGGACCATGCCGTGGAAATGTGCATGCAAAGACAGGCACGGTGTCGGGTGTCTCTACCCTTGCCGGCTATTGTCTGGCTTCGAATGGTCACGAGCTATGCTTCGCCATCCTCAACCAAGGACTAATCAAGTCTTCCGATGGGCGCACATTCCAGGACCGCATTTGTGAGGCACTGTGTCGGTGAATTGAAGATTGAAAATTGAAGATTGAAAATTAGTTTCTCCGTATGTTGCGCTTCTGGCGCAACCCCCAAATAAAGGATGATCTAAACTCCAACCTAAACTATGACCTTAAAGACTGATGAATTTTGGAAACCTGTCATCACAACCCGCCAGATTTTGGCAGGTGATGATGACATTGTCTGTGTAGCTTTTGATGATGAGGGCGACTGGACAGCCCTTGGTCAGCAAGACTGCTCAGATGATGATTTGGATGTTGTCTCTGTGGACGATATCCTTATCCTCGACCCCTCCCTGGCGGAAATGCCGGATCTGCAGCCAGGCCAGGATGCCATTCGCCTGAGCAAGGGCTCACCCTGGGCGGTGGAGGAGTAAGGTCGTCAGTGTGTGACGACCTTTTTCCCGTTAATGATGTAAATGCCGGCTGGCAACTCACGCAGTTGTGAAGCCTTGTCACGCAGTTTCTGTCCGTCGAGGCTGTAGATGCCTTTTCTTGCGGCAGGCTCATGGGTGATGATGGGCAGGCAGATGCCATCCACCTCCTTGGGTGTGAGCGAACCGAAGTAGAGCAGCCGGAAGCTGTCGAAGATGCACCAGTAGTAGCTGGGCATGCTGGTGGAGCGGATTCCCATCTTGAGTTGTCCGCCATCCATGCCCACTTCTGTGGTGAGGCTGTTCTCATAAAGTCCTTTGCCGAAATAAATGCTGGCGGCCTGCATGTTGTTGGGGAAATACTTGCCTCCTGCATACGACTCACTTCCTCCTAGTTTTGAATTTTGGGCATCCACTGTGATGTGATTGATGCGGGCATTCTTTGCTCCTGCATAGATGTACGCTGTGGTGGTCCGGCTGGAGCATTCTTCTGCTTTTCCGGGGCGTTGGAAGCCCAGCACGCGCATCTGGTAGGTGCCTTCAGGTAGGTTCTTCACCGTTTGGTTGAAGTCGAAAGTCTTCTCGTAGTATTCGGCGCAGGAGTAATTGATGGTGGGAGCGTCCGACCAACCGTCGGCCGACTGCATGTCGGGGTTGGTGATGAGGTAGGTGAGGTCGAACGGCTGGCTCATGTCCGTGGGTGTGGCATGGGCAAGGAAATCGAAAGCTACTTGGTCGAGTTCGTCGAGCAATGTCTGCAGGTCTGTGGTGCTGCCGGCATTGTTTAGGCGTTGCCCGATGCTGCTCAGGGCATTGTTGAAGACATTGTCTGTGCCTGCCTCGTCTTCAGCGTGAGGCACTTCGGCGAGCGCCTTCACCTGCTCCAGCTTTTGGTTGACTTGTTTTTTCATCTCAGCCAGCATATTGTTGGAGAGGGTGCGCATCTCCTCTGCTTCGAGAATCAGCCATCGTTGTGCCGTGGCGGCATTGGCGATGTTGAATACAGCTGCCTTGGTAGAGCCGTTGGCTTCTGCCTGCAGGCACGAGGGTGTCCAGTTTCCGGAGGGGTGGATGATCCAGTAGCCCCTGTGGCCCGCCACATCTACGCGGCCAGGCATGAGATGGAAGTTCTCATTGGCTGTGGGGGCGCTGCGTTGTGTGGTACGGATGGTGGAGGCCAGCGTTGTCATGTATTGTCCTGTGGCGGCGTTGCGCAACTGATAGTATTGGTTGTGAGGCGTGAAGGTGATATACCATGCACAGCTGTCGTTGGCTGCTGCCTCTTCGGCGGTCATCGCACGCCACGACAGCGTTCCGTTGGCCTGTGGAATCAGCAGAGAGGTGTAGAGCCCTCGTTCCGCATCCTCGTTCTTGATATAGTATTTGATGTCCTCCTCTTGGTCAAGGGCATAATAGGGCTCGGCAAACAGGCTAGGGGTGTGCTGCAGGCCGTCCTCGCCCAAGGCCTGGCATACGAGGGAGTTGCCGATATAGAGCACATCAGACCCGTTGTCCTCGTTGGCACCATTGATGCCGTAGGGCCACATGTGCTGGTAGTCGCCGTTGAGCTGGCTGGTGGTATTGTTGTCCCAGAAGCGGAGCACGGCGGTGACGCGGTCGCCCAGCCATAGTCCTGAGCCTGTGGCATATCCAGCGGCATTGGAGGTGCCCGAGCGCAGGTTGAAGCGGCTCCATTCGGTGTCGGCCCATGGTATCACGCCACAACCATGCAGCATCTCGTGCATGATGGTGCCCGGTCGCTGATACGACTGATTGGAGCCCACGCGCATCCATCCTCCGTATGAGCAGTCGGCGGTGGGAGTGCCTGGCTCATAGCCGATGTTGGGAGAGAATCCTTTCATCTCGGTCAGGTTGTTCCACCAGTCAATGGCTGTCTCTGAAGCCGCCTTGATGCGTGCGTCGGCGGCTGCGTCGCTGCTGGTGCGCATGTTAAGGGTGATCTGCCCTTTGGGGATGGTGTAAAGCTTGATGGCATCGCCATATCCTACCTGCCTGCCTTTGGTGATGACATAGGGTCGCATGTAGTAGCGTGTGGCGGGTTTGAGGTCACGCAGCCAGTAGATGTTGCCGTTGTTGGACAGGTATTTGGTGGTGCGCTCGTCATGGATGGTGGGGTCGGGGTACTCGCTCCAGCAGAATCCGGTCTCGGTCACCTCGTTGGCTTTCACCCCGCTGTAGCTCATACGTCCGAATGCCATGGTCGCACCACGGACAAATCGGGGGTCGGTGGTCACTGTGGGCACACTGCCGGTGGGATTGGCCCATAGATAAGTGTCGGAAGCCTCGGAGAGAAGCTCAACGGCTTGGTCCACAGTTTCTTTCGTAGCTTCAGTGTCGGCAACGACGGCTTCGGCTGCTTCAATGGCTGACAGCAGTGCAGCGGATTCGTTTCCAGTACCGTCGCCATAGAGCGCATAGGCTTCGGTGATGGCATTGCGGAGACGGTTTTTGTAGGTGTCCATGTCGGCACTGCCAATGGGGGTGTCGCGCAGCAGTTTCACGAAGTCGAGGCAGGGCTTGGCAAAATTGGCCGAGCCCAGGCTGGCGTTGGCATAGAATCCAATCTGTATTTTTCCGCTCGTGCTCTCTGTAAGTTCGAAGCGGATGGTGTCGGTGAGCCATTTGCCGATGGGGAAGGAGGTGAGGCCGGAGAGTGAGCCTTGACTGCCAGTCGGAATCCAGGCCACGCGGCTGCGTCCTGCCTCCTTGTCGCCGCAGTTGTAGAAGGCAGTGACAAGGGCATAATTGCCGGCTGGAAGGTCAACTTCCTGATAGAAGAGCATCGACTGCTCCCAGCCTGTGCTCAGGGCCAGCACACCGCCCTCAGTGGTGCCATCCTGTCCTACTGAGGGGATGGAGGCTCCGTTGAAGGTTTTCTTGGTGCCGATCTGATAGACGCCGGTGATGGTATAGTTGGCGGTAATGTTCTTGGTCCACCCTTTCACGTCGAGAATTTCCTGGGCTACATTTCCCGTGTCATAGATGGTGTAATCGAAATCGGTGTCAAATCCTGCGTTGTTGAGATAGAAAGGAGTGACATCATAAGTTTGTGCCCACGCACAGGTGGCGCTCAGCACCATGGCGAGCGTCAGCAGAAGTGTTCGAAGTTGTTTCATAATGGATTGGCTTAGCAGGGTTTATTCGCCCCAAATATTCTTGCTCATGGCAGGAAACTGCTGTTCTGTCTCCAGCTCTGCCGGGTTGGTATATTGTTCTTTGTCTCCCATGCCTGAATGGATATCAATGGCGAAGGGGCGCATTTGGGCCTTGTGGCTTTTTGCGTTGGGTCGTATGTACTTCTTCATGATAACAAGGGCTTTGTGTTTTGCAAAAGCAAAGATAATGATTTTATACGAACCTGCCAAAACAAAGAGCGAAGAATTTGCATTTGTCTTTTGATGTGCAACTATTTGCTGATGAAAACAAAGGAGCCGCCACTGGTGGGCGACTCCTTTGTGCTTCAGATGGGCTGCATGGCTATTTGTCAAGTATATTCGGAAGGATATAACCTTTCACGTTACGCTTTTTGATGCCATACTGATTGCCATAAGGCCATGACGTAATTTCACTCATCCCGTCTTGGTCTTTAAAGAAACGGAATGTTCCAACTTCAACAATACGGTGATCGGGATCGTAACCTTTTTCTTTCATGAAGAATCCACAAGTCAGGTTCTTGATACCTGTCGCTGTCTTTGTTCCAGAGATAATATAAGCCCATTTATATGGAATACCCGAGGTTTCTCCAATCTGGTCGAAATAGATGGTAAAATTATTGCCAGAACCACTGATATAAGCGCCGCTGCCTTTTGACCATTCTGTTCCAGTATCCGACACACGAACCATATCAATAGTTTTCTTTGTCATGTCTTGGTTGCTGTATTTCTGACGTTCAGACGCATATACCTTACCAATCTGATCACTACTTATAGAAGAGCCAATCAGCATTTGCGGACTCAAATAATACGTTCCTTCGATGTTTGGAGGATTCTTTCCATCATAAATGGGAATATACGGATCTATATCAGGACGTATGTCATCAGGAATAACACTAGTAATACGCTCGTCTATCTCACCCTGAACAGGACGGACGGTGTGGCCACAGTAACGAATCCACCAATCGGCAGAGGTGAAAAGGCCAGGTTTATAAAGGTCGCCGAAATATAATCCGTATGCTCTGAAGTTGTTCTCAAAACATGTGCCTGACCATATGGTACTGGTTCTACCTTGGTCATAAGCATAATTTTTATCTTCCCAATAGAAACCTGCTGCAGGTATGAAAATGCTGGCTCCATTCTTCTTGCTGGTGAATTTACCGCCGTTAGTCGTGTAGGTAGTGTATGAACCTATCCAAGTATAGTCGCAATATTCGAGCAATTCCTCTATCTGCTCTTTTGAAGGCATTCGCCATGATCCGCCCCATTTCACATGGGCCACGTCGTAATTCGTGCCGCAGATGGAGACACCGATATTTTGCATTTGATTATTTTTATAATGCTGGTAATTATCCCTGCTATACACATTCTTTGTACTTGTCTCGCCCCATGCGTAGTAGCCGCCATAGTCCTCAGGCTTGGAAGCATCCACATTGCAGCAGGCCCACTTAGTGCCGGAGGGCAGACCGAGGTCTATCAGGTGTGGGTGATGGTTGTCCGGACAGGTGAGGTTGCCGGGATCGGGCTGTTGGCCTTCGATGTCCACGGGCGTGAACTCTGTCATGATATCCGTGCCGCCAGCCTTTGTCTCCTTGACGTGCAAGGCAATGTTCTTGATGGAACCTGGCGAGTAGTTAAATACATATACCGAGAGAATGCCATCGCTTCCATCTATCTTGTCACTGGTAATCGTACTGATATAGCTGTTGGCATCTGTCACTTTCAGTTCCAGCGTCATTTCTCCCTTGTAGAACTTGCTTGCTATGACATTGGCCATGGCTGCGGGCGATACCAGATACCTGAGGTTGATGTATCCTTGCTTGCTTTCCGTGACATGTCCGTTGGCTTCCGGCATGATCACTATGCTCTGTACACGGTCGCGCAGCCGTGCATAAGCATCGTATACCATGAGCTGCAAGGTGCTGCCATTGCTTAGTGTGACATAGCAGACATCATCCTTGGTCTCGACATTGCGAATGATGCCCGACAGTTGCGAAATGTACTCACCGATGACCTTTGTGTTCTGCTCAAAATAATTGTGTACGACGGTGGTGAGCATGTCGTAGCTGAACACCTCAGAGTAGTATTGCTCCAGGTAGCTGTTCACGACATGCCAGATGATGTCTGTGTCGATGAGGGTGGTGCTGTGCGTCTCGATATAGTTGCTGACTGCTGTCTTGACCACTGTCTCATCGATGAAAAGGTTGTAGTTCTTCTGGAAATAGTTGGTGATGACTTCTGTGAGCACGTCACGGTTGATGAACGTAGATGCGTTCTTTGTGACATAGCTGTTGATGATGTCGATCACGGTTTCATTCGTGAAGATGGATGTGTAGTTGTTCTTGACGTAGGTGTTGAGAATCTCTTTGATGAGCGTCTCATTGAAGATGGTGCTCTTGTTGAGGCTCACATAGTTGTTGATGACCCGGGTGATGATTTCCTGGCTGAACAGCTGCACATAGTTGCGCTGCACATACTCGAAGATCAGGTTGCGCACCGACTCGATGTTGAAGACCTCTTCCTGATGCTGGTCGATATAATAGGATACCAGCTGCGTCAGCAACTCCACATTGACATAGCTGGAGTGGTTCTCGATGAAGTTGTTGACCACCTCCAGAAGCAACTCATTGGTGAAGATGGTGGACTTGTTCACCTGGAAGTAGGAGGAGATGATTTCATAGAGCACCTCGCTGTCCATAAACACCTCCTGATGCTCGCGGATGAAGCTGAGCATGGCGTTCACCAGTTCTTCTACGTTGATTTGGTTGGTGATGTATGAGAAGTTGTATTGGGTAAAGATCTTCTCAAGCAGCTCATAGCTGAAAATCCTCGTGTAATGCTCATTGATGTAGGTGGCGACCACTTCGTTGAGGATTCGGACATCAAACAGACTGGCATAGTTTTGCTGGATGTAGGTCGATATGACCTGGAAGAGAATCTCTTGGCTGATGATGGTGCTGCTGTTCTCGCGTACATAATTATTAATGACTTGCATGAGCACCTTGTCGTTGATGATGACGGAGGCATAGGTGTTGATTTCCTTGAAGGTGGCACCACCGTCGATGGAGATGATCCACTGCTGGTTGATATAGTCATATCTCACGATGGGTGTCATGCCGTCGGAGCGGATAGGTTTGCCGTCATCTCCGGTGAGCAGCATCCCGTTGAGGGTCCAGTAATAGAAGCCGCTGATTTGCGTCATGCTGATGCCCGGCATGGGGATGAGGGTCTTGTCTGTGCCCTTCTGCAATACGATGACACGTCCGTTGCTCAGGGTGATCTCATAGCCGTTGGTGGTGGAATTCACCTCTGTGATGTAGAAGCCTTGCTCGACGGCATAGGCCAGCACGGAGAGCTGTCCCATCTGGGTGTTCAAGGTTTTCACTTGATCCTCTAAGGTCGTTACACGCCGCTCTATATTGTCATATTGGCTGTTCAGTTTGTCGATGTCGCCCGAGTAGTCATCGCCACAGGCCGTGAGAAGGAAGATTCCCGCGACAGACAACATCAACAGTGCCATTTTATGGTAATATCTCATAGGAATACAAATTGAGGTTGTTGGGATTGATTTAATAAGAGCCCACAATGTCTATCGGTGTGAATGTGGTAGTGTAGTCTGTTCCACCCTTGGCGCTGTCTCTTACACGAAGAGCCATGGAACTGTAGTCCGGTGAGAGATAGTCATATAGATATAGGTAACCTTCTGATGAGGCAGTCATTTTTTCGAGATTGGTCAAAGTAACAGTTGTCATGTAGCCGCTTTTGTCAAGCAACAAATACTCGACCGTCATCTCACCATGTATGAATTTGTCGTAAATGACCTTGGCCATGGAGGCGGGAGTGACGATATAGGTTGCGCTAAAGCCTCCGTTCTGATTGAAGGAGATATGTCCTTTGGGGTTGGGCACCACGACGATGCTCTGCACGCGGTCACGAATGCGGGCGTATGCATCATATACCGTGAGCTGGATGCTTCGCCCGTCGTTGAGGGAGACGACGCACACCTCTCCATCGACGATGACATCCTTGATGATGCCTCCATTCTGATTGATGTATTGGTTGATGATGGTGGTGTTCTGCTCGAAGTAATTGGAGATGATTTTGTTGAGCACGTTGATGTCAAAGATGGTGTAGAAATTCTTCTCCACATAGGAGTTGACCACTTGCCTCACGATGTCGATGTCGATGATGGTGGTCTGATGCGTCGTGATGTAGTTCTTGATCACCTGCTGGATGTAGGTCTCATCGATATAGACGTTGTAGTTGGTCTTGAAGAAATTGCTGATGACCTGATAGAGCACCTCCTCGTTGATGACGGTAGTCTTGTTCTCCGTGATGTATTTGTTGATGATGCGGTAGAGGATGTCCTCGCTGACCAAGGTGGTGTAATTGTTCTGCACGTAGGTGTTGATGATTTCCTTGATGAGCGTCTCATTGAAGATGGTGGTCTTGTTCACCTTGATGTAGTTGTTCAGCACCTGGCTGAGAATCTCCTGACTGAAGATCTGCAAATAGTTTTGCTGCACATACTCGAGGAAGATGTTCTTCACCGACGTTTCGTTGAAAATCACTTCCTTGTGCTGGTCGATGTAGTTGGTCACAATCTGGGTGAGGAGATCTACATTGAGGAAGTCGGTGTTGTTCAAGATGTAGTTGTTGATGACTTCGGCTATCAGCTCGTTGTTGAAGATCTCAATCTTGTTGACCTCGATGTAGTTGCTGATGATCTCGTAGAGCACCGTGTTGTTGAGGAAGATATACTTGTTCTCTCTGATGAAGTTGATAAGGATGTTGGTGATGATGTCCACGTCGAGATGTTTGGCCGCATACTCAAAATTGAACTGGTAGAACAGTTGTTCCAGCATCTGGTAATTGAAGATGGTGGTGTAGTTCTGATCCAGGTAATTGACAATCACATTGTTGAGAATCTCGATATTGAACAGCTTGGTGTAGTTTTGCTGGATGTAGGTGCTGATGATCTGGAAGAGAATCTCCTGACTGATGATGGTTGTGGAGTTTTGGCTGATGTAGTTGTTGATCACCTGTATGAGCACTTCGTCATTGATGGTGATGGATGCGAAGATATTGACTTTCTGGAAGGTGACACCACCATTGACGGAGATGGTCCAATACTGATTGACCGTGTCATAGCGCACGATGGGTGTCTGCCCGTTCGCGGGGATGGGTTTGCCGTTGTCATCGATGAGCAGCATACCGTTCACTGTCCAGTAATAGATGCCGCCGATGACCGTCATGCTGATGATGGGCGCTGGAGTCAGCGTCTTGCCCGGTCCATATTGCAGAATAATGATGTTCCCGTTGTTCAGCGTCAGCTCATAGCCGTCGGTGGTCGTCTTCACCTGAGTGATGTAGAAGCCTTGTTCTACGGCGTAGGCCAGTTTCTTGAGCTGGTCCATCTGGGAGTTCATCGACGACACAGTGGACTCAAGGTTCTTCACCCTGCCGTCAAGGTTGGTGTACTTTTTGTTCAGGTCGTCAATGTCGTCCTGAAAGTCTTTTCCACATGAGGAAAAGCACAAAATGGCTGTCATGAAAACGGTCAGCAGACCAAATAGGTTGAGTTTTTTCATCGGTTTGTGTTTTTTATTGTATAGGTAATAATGTTTTCCATGAAGGCCTTTCACAGGCTCTGAAGTATAGGTGTTGTTGAATAGGGTACAAATTTAAGGATTTTGTGTTAATTTCCAAATAATTTAGCCGCATTTTTTTAGAATTGTTACAATAGGGGTCTTGAAATAGTGAAAAAGCGAGATAGGCGAATTGAATGTCAGTGAAAGAGTCGTTTTGATTTTGATATAGGTCAAAAAACGGGGTTTTTTGCACAAACATCGGGTAAAAATCCTTGCGCGGAACGTTTTTCGGCGTAAATTTGCAGCGTCAAAAACGACACAGGATAACAACAGAATGGCCATCAATGTAAAGAGAAAGATGAGCCAAGAGAGAAAAAACATTAAGTACAATTAAAAGAAAGGTAAAAAGATGAAAAGGTTTGTTTTGACAGTAGCAATGGCAGTAATGACCATGACCATGGCATTTGCCGACAATGAGGAAAACAACAGCTCAAACAATGTGAGTGCTTATCAGATGAACATCAGCATGCACAGCCTGGGCAAGGCTCTTAACCTGAGCAGCGACCAGTATGACTTCGTAGAGGACGCCATCAACATCTTCAGTGAGGACATGATGAGCATCTCTGCCGCAGAGGGAGCCGACCGTCTGTCGATGGTGCACAACGCCGTGAAGAAGAATCTCGCCCTCACCAAGGGCATCCTCACCCGTGCACAGTATCAGAAATATGTGATGTTGCTCAACTTGACACTCAACAACCGCGGACTCAACAAATAAGGACCGCTGAGCCGTCTTAATAAGATTTGTCAACCGCCCTGCACAGCTTACTGTGTGGGGCGGTTTTTGCTAACCCTGGCGGAATTATTGCCTCCGCCTCCGAAGTGGATGGGAAAATCATCGATGTTGGTCACCACTTTGAAAGTGGATTTCCCATTGAGGATGTTGTTCACCAATACCATCACGTCGGTCACGGTGATGGTTTCGTCTGATATGAAGAGAAGATCAAAAACCGCTTTGCTTGGGAAAAAAGAAGAAAAACAATTTTGGATGACATTCGGTTTTTATCTCGTTTTTTGAACAATTATTTGTTTTTCCCCATTATAAGATATACTTTTGCAAAAATATACCAACCTTATGGATAAGCGAAACATGAAGAAAATCATAAAAGTGTTTCTTGGCCTGTTGGCGGGAGTGGGCATAGGTCTGCTGATAGGGGCAGGATTGTTTGTTTTGACCCATGATGGAGGATTGCCGGCTTTTTGGGAAAGACTGTCGGCTGTCAACGGGTTGGAAGTGCTGCTGCTTATCGGATTGATGATATTTTGGTTGGTCGTTTCGGCTGTCTTGCAGATTATCATTCACGAAGGCGGACATTTGGTGGCAGGACTGCTCATGGGTTATCGCTTCGTGTCGTTCCGCGTTTTCAGCCTCACATTGGTCAGACAAGAAGGACGGTTTCGTTTCAGACGATTCTCCTTAGGTGGAACGGGTGGTCAGTGCTTGATGGCGCCGCCCGACAAGCCTATTGACCAGATAGATACCAGGTGGTACAACCTGGGCGGTGTGTTGGCCAACGTGCTGGTGGCCGGTGTGGCATTGGTGCTTTTTTTCGTATGCGACCTGCCTATGTGGGCAGACACGTGGATGTTGATGATGGCTATCATAGGGGTGATATACGCTATGTTCAACGGATGGCCAATGAAGATAACCGGCGTAGGCAATGACGGCTACAACCTGGTGCATTTGGAAAAAATGCCCGCCGACAAGAGGCTGCTCATCCAAATGCTCGACAGCAACGCACGCATACAGGAGGGAGGGCTTCCCAAAGACCTGCCGGCAGAGTACTTCGATCCACAGGGTGAGATAGACTGGAGTGATGGGTTGCAAGCCAATTGGCAGATGATGGTAGTGGCACGTATGGAGAATCTGCACCAATGGGATGAGGCTTACAAATTGTTAAGCGATGGCATCAAGGCACGTGGAAAAATGCCTGATCTGTTCTGGATGGAAACGGCTTGCGAGATGGTTTTCGTATGTTTGGCCACTGGGCGGACGGAGGAAGCAAAAAGGCTATATACCCCGAGTTTGCAGAACTATGTGAAGACCTACTCCCGTACACAAAGCAGCAAACAGCGCGTTGCCTTCGCCGTAGCGCTGCTGATGTCGGGTCAGCATGATGAAGCCTCTCAGATTCTCGACACTCTGAAAAGAAATCGCCATGAATACCTGCTGCAAGGAGAGGTGGAAATGGACATTCAACTGATGGAATTTTTGTTTCGTATATGAAGAGAAAATACATGATATACCTGCTGCTGTTGACAGCCCTTTCTGCCATGGCAGATGACGGGAAACTGGCAGGCAGAGTCATCGGCACGATGGAGACCGTAGATTACAGCACATTCAACAAGTCGACATCGGTCAACACCCGCGAGATGGCGTTCGACGGAAAGTTGGACACCTTTTTCGCATCGTGGGAGCGAAGTTACACCTGGACAGGACTGGACTTGGGCAGTCCGCATGTCATCACCAAGGTGGGATGGTCCCCGCGAAACGACGTGCACGGTGAGGAGCGCGTGATGCTGGGAGTTTTTGAGGGAGCCAACCGTGAGGACTTCATGGACGCGCTGCCGCTCTATATCATCAAGGAGCGGGGCACGATAGGAGCGGTCTCGCATGCAGACGTCGACTGCTCCGCCGGTTTTCGCTATGTCCGTTACATCGGACCTTCCGATGCCCGCTGCAACATCGCCGAGATAGAGTTCTACGGCCATCAGGGCGAAGGCGACGACAGCCATCTCTATCAGTTGACCAATCTCCCCACGGTGAGCATCCACACGCTCGACGGTGTGATTCCATTCGACAAGGTGACCAACATCGAGGCACGCATATCCATCATCGCCGGCGGCGAGCAGAACCTGCTGTCCGAGGTCGGCAGCATCAGGGAGCGTGGCAATTACTCGCGCTCATTCCCCAAGAAACCCTACCGCATCAAGTTTGATAAGAAGAAGCAGGTGCTCGATGCTCCCGCCAAAGCAAAGAAATGGACGCTCATCAACAATTATGGCGACAAGACGCTGATGCGCAATCTCCTGGCCTTTGAACTGAGCCGCCGGATGGGGATGCCCTACACCCCCTACGGTCGGCCGGTCGACGTGCTGCTGAACGGAGAATACAAAGGGTGCTATCAGTTGTGCGACCAGGTACAGGTGCACAAAAACCGCGTGGACATCACCGAGATGACACCGCATGATGTGTCGGGAAGCGCGCTCACCGGTGGCTATTTCTTTGAAATCGACGCCTATGCCGATCAAGAGCAGTCGAAGTTCTGGTCCAGTCAGGGAACCCCTGTGACCATCAAGTCACCCGAAGAAGACTCGATAGTCACGGTGCAGTACAACTATATCAGGGATCATTTCAACAAGATGGAGCGGCAATGGCAGACCTATCTGGATCTCAACACCTTCCTCCGGCATTTCCTCGTGGGTGAGTTGTCGGGCAACACCGATACCTACTGGAGTGTTTTCATGTACAAGCAGCGTGATGACGATATGGTCTATACAGGTCCGGTATGGGACTTTGACCTGGCTTTCGAGAACGACAACCGCACTTATCCCGTCAACTCGAAAAAAGACTTCATCTATCGAAGCGGAGGCAGTTGCACAGGCAACATGCGCAGTTTTGTCGACCGCATCGTGATATCCAATGCAAAGGCAAAGGCCCTGTTGGTGGAGTTGTGGGATGAGGCCCGGCAAGGTGGTCTCAACCAGGGGAGTTTGGTGGAATATGTCGACTCGATGGAGGCAGAACTGCAACAGTCACAGGAGTTGAATTTCAAGCGGTGGCCCATCATGAACAATTGGGTGCATCAGAACCCCCATATATGGGGCAGTTACGCCCAAGAGGTGCAGAACGTGCGGCGATTCATCAGTGAGCGTGTGGAGTGGATGGACAAGCGACTCAACTACACCTTCATCCCCACCGACATTGCAGACATCCACTTCGATTCCGCTCAGCCTTATCAGGTGTTCACTGTCTCAGGCCGTTACTGCGGCAACACCCTCGATGGACAAGGCCACGGTGTTTATATCGTGAAGCAAGGCGACCAGGCTCATAAGGTTATCCAGTAAATGTGAAGACCTCATCACCTCAAATCCTCACAACCTTATGACTTTTATTTATATCGTAAGCGATATAATGTTAATCATTCTTAAAGCTCCAAATAAATCGCTTGCGATATAACTATTTTTCCTTACCTTTGTCACACAAGAAACAAAACTCAGTTTTTAAAACCACTTTCAACTTGAAAAGTTGAATAACTAATTGACAATTATTATGCACGCAGAGTTGCAACTTGACAATCAGATTTGCTTCCGTCTCTATACGGCTTCGAGGCTTGTCGTCCAAGCTTATACACCCATTCTCAACATGTTGGGCATCACCTATCCGCAGTATCTCGTGTTGATGGTGCTGTGGGAGAAGGATGGCCAGCCCGTGAACGATATCGCCCACAGGCTCCTATTGGAAACCAACACCATTACGCCGTTGCTTCAGCGCATGGAGAAACAGGGTATCGTTGTTCGAAAGAAGGGAGAGCAAGACAAGCGGCAGCAGATTGTATCGCTGACAGAAAAGGGCAGGGAGATGGAGGAAAAGGCCTACGATTCCATTCCCACAGGAATGGGGGAAAGGCTGAAAGCCTGCCCGCTACAGTTGGAAGATTATGAGAATCTGGCAAAAGAATTGGACTCGATCATCGAAACACTCAAGAAAAAATAGTAGATTTTTGGACAGACTGTTATCATATATCGTACGTGTGGTAGTGTGGCTCTCGGGTTTCGCCAAGCCATTGTCGCGCTGGGGTCTTTGCCATTACGAGGCCTATGCTGAGGGGCAGCCGCTGAAGATACTCCTCGTGGGCTACAACGGAGCCAGAAACACTGGCGCCGATGCACGTGTGGTGGCGCTGACCCGGCAATTGAAAGAGGCATTGGGTGCGATGAAGACCGAGCTGACCGTGATGACATTCGACAAGGATGATGTGGGAGGATACTTTCCCAAGCAAGTGCGCCTGCTGCCCTTCACCACTTTTTTCATTTTTTCCTTGTTGCGGGCATGTTCACGGCACCATGTGGCCATCCTGTGCGAAGGCTCTACGCTGACCCCTACCTTTGCCGATGCCCTCTGTGTGTTCTTCTGCGAGGCGGCAGGCATCATGCGCAGACAGGGCAAGCCCTGCATCGCATACGGGTCGGAGGTTGGTCGGCTTGATGGCTGGCTGGCCAAGTTGAGCAGCGATTTGTGCAGCGACACCTATTTTATCGTACGTACAGAAGAATCGCTCCGCCATTTGCAAAGTCTCGGACTAAGAGGACATGTGGGCACGGATACCGCCTGGACTTTCCAAAACAGCGAGGGTGAAGCATGGGCCAGGCAGCGACTGATGGAGGCCGGGTGGGATGGGCGACAACCACTGATGGGCGTGGCACCGATCAACCCCTTCTGCTGGCCCGTTCGCCCGTCGCTGTGGCAGTGGTTGAAAGCACAGGTAACCAGGGATTTCTCACGGCAATACGATAAATTCTACTTTTTCAACGACAGCGCAGAGCGGCGCCAGCAGTTTGAATGCTATCTTCAGTCATTGGCTGCCGCCACCAACCGCTACAGTCACGAGCATGGTGCCTTCGTTGTGATACTGGGCATGGAGAGGTTGGATGCCGGTGCTTGCGAGAGGTTGGAGCAGCGAATAGAGAGCAAGCATGTGGTCTGCACGTCGAAAACCTGCGATGTGTTTCAGATGACAGGTCTGTTGCGCCATTTGTCGGTATTGCTCACGTCACGCTATCATGCCTCCGTGCTCAGCATGGAGCGAGCCATTCCTATCGTGGCCGTCTCTATAGATGGCCGACTGAATGGCTTGATGAGTGAGGTGGAGTTGGCCGACCGCTATCTGCACCACACCTCCGATGCCGACTTGGAGAATAAAATCATGTGTTCGTTGCGGATGGCAGATGAGCACGAACAGGAAATCAAGGACATCTTGCAGCGTCACTTGACGGTTTACAAGAACAAGACGATGGCAATGAGCCAATTTTTCGTAACATGGCTGAAGGAGCAATTTTCATTACAGGAGCTACAGGACTGCTCGGCACAGAGGTCGTAACGCGGCTGTTGGGGACGACCGGCAGACAGATCTTCGTGCTGGTGAGAGCAGGTTCTGAGGAGCAGGCTGCCAGTCGTCTGCGTGCCCTTTGGTGGGACATTCCGCCACTGGCCGCTGCTGTAGGCAAGCGGGTGCTGCCTGTGGTGGGTGACATCACCCAGCCACTGCCTCATGTGTCGCCTGACGTGACTCACGTCATCCACTGCGCCGCAGAGACGGGCGTGCAGAAATCGCGTGAAGAACTGTGGCGAATCAATGTGGAAGGAACCCGCCATGTGGTCGAAATGGCCGAGGCGCTGCCCCGTCTGCAGCGATTCACTTATGTCTCAACGGCTTATGTGGCCGGCACCCAGAGCGGACGCATCCTGGAGAACACACCGCCTGCCACCCGTTTCTATAGTCTCTACGAACAGAGCAAGGCCGAGGCTGAAGGCATTGTCAGGGCTTCTTCGCTGCCCTACATCATCTGTCGTCCAGGCATGATAGTGGGCAACAGCGAGACGGGGCGCACCAGTATTTTCAATACCGTATATTACGTGCTGAGGCTGATGCTGCAAGGCAGGATGCGCGTGCTGCCTGTCGACAGACATCAGACGGTGAATGTGGTGCCCGTAGATGTTGTGGCCAGGCAGGTGGCCGACCTCACGCTGGACGCAACCGCAGAGGGGCACACCTTCCATCTGACAGCTCCTAAAGACTATCTGCCCCAGGTCGGTGAACTGGTGGAAGCTGTCAGGGCATGGGCGAAGGAAAACCTGCGCATCAATGTGCCCAAGCCGCTCTTTGTCCCACTGCCCTTGCTTCGCACCATCGGCCAGCGCTATAATGCCGGACAGAAAGCCAAGAGCCGTTCGCTGCTGTCAAACCTTACGGCCCTGATGCCATATTTCTTAGACGACCATGTGTTCGACCGCACCAACACCGACCGGTTTGTGGGCCATTACGACTTGTCGTGGCGCGAGTTCCTGCCAGCGCTGCTTGGCTTCGCCTGCCGCCACAATTTCATGCGGCTAACCGATCAGACGATTTTCCAACAAGCCGTGGCGCGCCGTGAGAGCAGGCATTATCCCATTACCTATTATGATCTCACGGCCAGTGGCACAGTGCGTATCTCGGGCAGAGAGATGAACGTCATGGTCGGCCAATACGTCGCCCAGTTGCATGACCTTGGCGTGAAGGAAGGCGACACCGTGGCTCTTTCTGGCATCAACTGCGCCGAGCATGCCGCCATCGACAATGCCATTGGTCTGGCAGGAGCCGTCAGCGTGCCCATCTATTACACCACTCCTGCCGATGAGATAGCTCTGCTGCTCAGCAAGAGTGGTGCCCGTTGGTTTTTCGTCGGCGACGAGCGTGTGATGAAGAATGTCGGAAAACTGATAGTCAACGTGCAGGTCATCCCCTTCGGTCCTTTGAAGGGACAGCAGAAGATGCTCCAGAACTCCGACAATCCATATCATACATCTTTCACCAGCCACCAGTCTTCTGAACTCGCCACCATCCGCTATACATCAGGCACTACCGGTGAGTCCAAGGGGGTGATGTTCAGTTATAGTCAGCTGAAGTGGATGGGTGAGGTGCTCACCAACCTGCTCTCATGGCGTGACCGCAACCGCGAGATGCGCTATCTCTCATTCTTGCCGATGAGTCATGTCGTTGAGGGAATCTTGGCTGCCTATGCGCCTTATTGCATGCTGTGCAAGGCAAAGGTTTATTATCTGAATGATTTCCAGCAACTCACCCGCGCGCTGCCTCAGGTGCGTCCTACCGTGTTCTTCTCCGTACCCCGTTTTTATGAAAAGCTATGGGAGCAGATAGAGCAACATCCATTGGGACGATGCTACTTGAAAATGAGTGATGGCTGGCAGAAAAGCCTGACGGGCGCTGTGCTGCGCCGCGCTGTGCTGCGAAAAGCCGGACTCAACAAATGCTCACAGTTGCTGGTGGGCTCTGCGCCCATCAGCGAGGAACTGCTGCTGCGTTTCCGGGCTCTCGGCATAGAGATTCATAATGCTTACGGACAGACAGAGGCGCCTCTCATCACCCTCAACCGCTTGGGCAACAACGTGATTCCCAGTGTCGGCACCCCTCTGCCAGATACCACTGTCACCGTTGCCGATGACGGCGAACTCATCGTGAGCGGACCGCAGGTGGCATTGGGCTATTATCAGATGGCCTCTGGTACCTTTCGGGGCGGACAGTTGCATACCGGCGACCTGGGACATGTAGATGCCGATGCGAACGTGTATATCAACGGGCGCAAGAAGGATATGCTCATCACGTCATACGGCAAGAACATCAACTGCACCAAGATAGAGCAGCGAATGATGGACATACCCTGTGTGGAGCATGCCGTGCTGGTGGGTGAGCAACGGCCTTATTGCACCGCGCTGCTGTGGATCAACGGGCCGGCCGACTCGCTCGCTGACGATATCGAACGCATGAACCAATCACTCTCTCATCCAGAGCAGGTGAGGCGCTTCAGAGTCATCAGCACCCCGCTTAGCATCAGCAGTGGTGAACTTACACCCAACCTGAAGGTGAAGCGCAATGTGGTGACAGCTCATTATCAGCAGGAAATAGAAACCCTTTACGCATCAGATACAGCCAATGATTAACAGCTCACTGTTTCGCCGCATAGAATTGCAGTTGCTGATGAACCTCACGGCACGAGCCTTCGGTCAGCGCCCAGAGCGCCTTTGGACGCAGTCGAATGCCAATGCCCTGCAAGCATACGCCGAGTACACCTGCCGCCATCTGAGCGAAGGGGCCGACGAACCATTGCTGCAGCGCATGAACAATGAGGCCTATCGCATGGGACGTATGCTGCGCCGTTTGTTCTTCGTAAGAGACAAGGTTACTGCAGAGCGGCTCATCGTCGCGCTCTATCGCAACATTGGCATCAGCCTGTCGTTCTCAGGCAGTGAGCAACTCTGTTTCCATCGCTGTTTTTTTAGCTGTTTCTATACGCCCGCCGTCTGTCTTGCTGCCTCAGCTCTCGACGACGGCATGATCCGTGGACTGATAGGCCTGCCTAACTGCCGTCTGTGCTTTACACAGCGCATCACAGAGGGCTGCAACTGCTGTAAAGCCGAATTCCACTCCCAAAATCCCCAAAATCAAGAATAGATGAAAAAGAAAGCAATCGTGATCGGCAGTGGTGCCGGCGGAGCAATGGCTGCTCGCATGCTGGCCGAGAATTTCGAGGTAATGGTGCTGGAGGCAGGAAAAGCTTTCAAGCCCTTTGCACTGCCGTTGGACAAGTTGGCGATGTTTCGCAAGGCGGGGCTGTATTTCGACGAGCGGCTCATACAGACGCTGTTGCCTGCGATGCGCATTGACAAACAAAAGGAGATGGTGATGGTCTTCGGTCGTGGGGTAGGGGGAACCACCACACTGGCCACAGGCAATGCGGTGAGGGCTGACGAAGGACTCAAGAAGATTGGCATTGACCTCGACGCTGAGTTCAATGAGCTATACAGTGAACTTCCCATCACCACCGACCATCAGCGATTCTGGTCACCCATTACAAAACAGACTTTCCAGGTGATGCAGGAGATGGGAATGGATCCGCAGCCCATGCCAAAACTCCTGCGCCCGAGCAACTGCAGACTTTGCGGTCACTGCTCCATCGGCTGTCCCACCCGTGCGAAATGGGACACCCGTGAACTGCTGGAAGGAATCAACGTGGTGACCGGTTGCAAAGTTACACGTATCGATATCGGCGACCGGTTGGCACAGCGTGTTCATGCCACCAAAGGTCTTCAACATCTGACCTTTGAAGCCGACATCATCATGGTGGCTGCAGGCGGTTATGGCACACCTGATATCCTGAGAGCTTCGGGCATCGAGTGCCAGCCCACGCTTTTTGTCGACCCCGTGCTCTGTGTGGCGGCACCCATGGCGAATGCCCGTCAGCACCGTCAGTTGCTCATGCCTTTTGTTAGCATGCGTGACAAATACATCATCTCGCCCTATATGGACTGGCTCAGTTTCTTCTTCAACCGTTCGTGGCGCAAGCCGATGGATGGCATCGTGAGCCTGATGATCAAATTGGCAGATGTGGAGCAGGGAGATGTTCATCACAACAGGATGCGAAAAGAACTGACGCCTCTCGACCACCAGCGGTTGGAGCAAGGGGTCAACGACTGTCGCGAAATCCTTATGCGGTTGGGCGCCAAGCAGCAAGACCTCTTCCTCGGTACCCTCAATGCCGGTCATCCGGGTGGCATGCTGCCACTGACATCTGCCGAATCCGAGACTCTCCATTCGCCGTTGCTGCCCGACAACCTCTATGTGTGTGATGCCACCATCCTTCCCCAGTCGTTGGGCCTGCCGCCTATGCTCACCATTATGGCCTTGGCCAAGCGTATCGTCAAAAATATAAGATAGGACAATACGACCATGTTAAGGGATTTCATAGCCATTGACTTTGAGACGGCCAACCAGCATCCTTCGAGTGTATGCTCCTTGGGAATGGTCATGGTACGTCATGGGAAAATAGAAGATTCTTTCTATAGCCTCATCCAGCCAGAACCGAATTATTACAGCTATTTTTGTCAGCGGGTGCATGGGCTGGGCCATGATGATACTGACAGCGCGATGGTCTTCTCAAAGGTATGGAGCCAGGCAGAGCAGCGAATAGTAGATGTGTTCTTCTCCGACCAGTTGGCATTCGATAACCGACGTGACATGATCGCATCCATTCCCTTCGTCGCCCATAATGCACGGTTTGATGAGGCTTGCCTGAAAGCGGTGTTCAAGGTCTATCAGATGGATTATCCCGATTATCTCTTCTGCGACACGCTCACCGCAGCACGACGGCAATTCGGACACTCGCTGCCCAATCATCAGTTGCAGACCGTCGCTGCCGCCTGTGGCTATGATCTTCAGAGGCACCATCATGCGCTGGCTGATGCCGAAGCCTGTGCAGTCATTGCACTGAATATCTTGTAATTGATATAAAAAAACGGATTTATCACCAAGTCTGGATAAGATTCTTGCTTTTCTCTATTTTTTGTGCTATCTTTGCCCTGTCAGTCGGATTGTTACGGACGTGTGTTTTGTATTCTAAGACATGTGACTAGGATGAAGAGGATCTTCATATTTTCTATTATGGCATTGCTCTGCCTGACCACATTTGCCAAGTTGGTGGTGACACAGACCAGTTGCAACTACCAGAAAGGTTTGATGGCCATCGTTGCCGACAAGGCGAGGGTGGGTTGGCAGTATATTGACCAGATGGGTTGGCCCATTGATCAGGAGGCTTTTCAGATAGAAGTGCATGAGCTTGTGACAGGTCAGCTTGTCTATGATAGCGGCAGTGTGCATTCAGCCGAAAGCCAGTTGATATCGCTGCCCTATTTGGCTCCCAATATCTATGGCTACTCATGGCGTGTGAGAATAGCGAGCCGTGGTCAGGAGAAGAAAGGCAAAGGAAAAGGGAAAAACACTGATAGCGACATGCTGGAGTGGTCGGAATGGAGCCAGGGGCAGATCCTCCGTGTGGTGCCCACCGACCTGCGGGTGATCCCTTCCAAACGGCTGGCTCCTACCTCTGCTCCCCAATGGATTGGCGCCATCAGCAAGTGCGATGCCCATATCCCTGATGGCCGCTGGAGCAACGAAGTGTTCAAGAAAGACACGTTTGTCACCAAGTGGAGCCAGGTGGACAGCCTCTCCTCACGCAGCATCATTCTGCGCAAGGGCTTCCGCACCAGTCATGCCATCGTCGATGCCGTGGTCTATGTCTGCGGCCTGGGTCACTACGAGATGTGCATCAACGGGCAAAGGGTGGGCAACAGAGAATTCGCGCCGCTGTGGAGCGAATACAGCCGCACGGTGTACTATAATACCTACGACGTGACCCGGCTGCTTCGTGAGGGCGATAATGCCGTGGCTGTGCTGCTGGGCAATGGCTTCTTCAATGTGCAGCGCGGCAATCGCTACAGTAAGTTGCAGACCAGTTTCGGGCCGCCGCAGCTATTCCTGCGGATGGACATCACCTACGATGACGGAACCACAGAATATGTGCTGAGCGACGACACCTGGCGCTGGTGCAAGAGCCCCATCACGTTCAACAGCATTTTTGGTGGTGAGTCGTATGATGCCCGACTGGAGCAAGACGGATGCCTTGAGCCGCAATACGACGACAGCAAGTGGAACTCCGCCGTGGTGGTGGAAGGCCCTGAGGGACGGCTGTATCCCGAGACCGCCTCACCAGTGAGAATCATGGAGCGATACGGCATCCAGTCGGTACACCACATCAACAAGGACTCGATAGAGTCGGCCTCGCGGAAGACCAAGCGTGAGGTGGCACCCTCGGCTTTCGTCTGCGACATGGGTCAAAACCTGGCCGGCTTCCCCTCTATTACTGTCTCGGGCAAGCGCGGGCAGAAAGTCACGTTACTCGTTTCGGAGCGCCTCACTCCACAAGGGGTATGCGATCAAAGTCAGACAGGGCGCCAGCACTATTATGAGTACACCCTGAAAGGTGGGGGAAAGGAGACATGGCACCCTCGTTTCTCCTACTATGGCTTCCGCTACATACAGGTCGAGGGAGCCGTGATGGAGAAGCAGGCCAATCCCGACAGTCTGCCGGTCATTCACAACTTGCAGAGTTGCTTCATCTACAATTCCACCCCAGAGACCTCCACCTTCTGGTGCGATAATGAGCGGATGACGAAGACCCACCGGCTGATAGAACGTGCCGAGCGCAGCAACATGCAGGCGGTGCTCACCGATTGTCCGCACCGCGAAAAGCTGGGATGGCTGGAGCAAGACCACCTCTGCGGCCCGTCGCTCTTCTACAACTTTGACATGACCACCCTCGTGCCCAAAATCATCCGCGACATCGTCGATACCCAAAAGCCGAATGGCATGGTGCCTACCACGGCCCCGCAGTATGTGTCATTCGGTAACCTTTTCGACGACTCTCCTGAATGGGGCTCCACCTTGGTGATCCTCCCTTTCATGTACTATGACATGTATGGCGACAGTACTCTCATCACCGACAATTATGAGCCGATGCGCCGCTACATGGACTATCTCACCAGCCGTGCCGATAATGGAATCGTGAGCCATGGCTTGGGCGACTGGTATGACTACGGTCCATGGCGTGCCGGGTTCTCACACAACACTCCCGTTCCCTTGGTGGCCACCGCTCACTACATCTACGACCTGCAACTCATCACGGAGGCTGCCCGTATGACCGGCCACCGTGCCGACGAACAGAAATACAAAACTCTCTGCGACGAGGTGGTGGCCTCGTTCAACCGCCATTTCTACCATCCCGACTCATGCTACTATGGCACAGGCAGCCAGACGAGCAATGCCCTGCCTTTGTTTCTCGGCATCACCGGCGAGCACAAGGACGCCGTGCTGAAGAACCTCATCAACGACATCCACGCCCATGGCGACCGCCTGACCACCGGCGACGTGGGCAACCGCTACCTCTTCAGGGTGCTGGCAGACAATGGGCAGAACGAACTGCTCCTCCGCATGCTCAACCACGATGAGACTCCCGGTTATGGCTTCCAGATAGTCCAAGGTGCCACCACGCTCACCGAGCAGTGGGATCCTCGTCAGGGGGCGTCGGAGAATCACTTCATGCTGGGGCAGATCGACGAGTGGTTCTTCCGCTCGCTGGCTGGCATCCGCCAGAAACCCGGCACTCATGGCTACCGCCATCTCATCATTGACCCTCAGTCTCTTGAGGGCATCGGTCGTGTGAAGGCCACCATCCACACTCTCTACGGTGAGGTGAAGGTGGATTTCGACCCCGTGAAAAAGACCCTCAACACCAGCGTACCACGAGGCTGCACGCTGGAAGAGCCTTCTTTTCCTCGAAAGAAAGATCAAATAGGGATAGGCGGTCTGATCACCCTCATGGCTCCCACATGGAGTTTCAAGAACTACTACTACGACAACACCAACTCTGAGCGGTATGACCCTCAATGGCCTTTCATCTGGTTTGGCTCATCATGGCTGACCAGTGGCATAATGGGCCATAGTTACCCCGGTTATCACCTGAGAAGCGGTGTTTTCAACAAGAGGGAGTTTGGCATGACCTACTTCGATGTCTCCAAGAATCTCTATCGTGGTATCGTGGGCTATGCTGTAGGCCTGCAATTTGTTGCCAACTCCTACGACCTGTCCCTCAGTCATCTGGCAAAGAGGGTAGGCAATAACGTGGAATTCGAACCACAGGAAGAGAAATTTCGTAATAACCTCCTCAATTTCTATTACGTGCGCATTCCCTTCTTGATAGGCGTGCAGACCTACGGCCGCCAACTGTCGTTGCAGATGGGCCCCGCAGTGTATGTGGGTGGAAGCGACTACAATTACCGCCTCCGTGGCGAGGAGAAGTCTGAGAATCATCATCTGCACACTCGGAACTTCGGTGCCCAGTGGATGGTAATGGCTGGAATTGGCCCCTTGACGGTGACCTACACCCAGCAACTGGTACACCTCTTCCGCCTGAGCGACGGTACCAAGGCCTACCCCTCTTCGCTCACCGTGGGGTTCGATTTCTGGTATTGGGCACGACGCCATTTCCGACCCAAACGAAAGTAGAGCAGAGCGAATATGAACATGAATGAGAGTAAAAAATGATAAGATAATGGATAGAAGAGATTTCATTAAGAAGACTGCTTTGGCAACGGCAGGAGCAGTGGTGACGGCTCCCGTATCAGCCATGATGAACAAAGCCGAGTCGGCAGGACTATTGGAAAGCAATGTAGCACCTGCTCAAAAGTCATCAACAGAAGGCAAGGTACCAAAGGTGCTGTTGGTCAACGGCAGTCCACGCCCCGACGGCAACACCTTCTGCTGCCTGAAAGAAATTGAGACGCAATTGCAGAAGCACGGTGTGGAATCGGAAATTGTCCAGATAGGCCGCCAATCTGTCCGCATGTGCATCAACTGTGGCGGTTGCCGGGAGAACGGCGGAGAGGGATGCGTGTTTGATGATGACCTCTGCAGCGTGATTACCGGGAAAATGAAAGAAGCCGATGCGCTGATTGTGGGAACTCCAGTGTATTACGGTCAGCCGAATGGTGGCCTCCTCTCGCTGATGCAGCGCATGTTCTTCTCTGCGGGTCATCTGGTGCAGAACAAGCCTGCTGCTGCTTTGGCTGTCTGCCGACGTGGTGGCGCAACGGCCGCACTCCAGACGATGAACATGATGTTCGAGATGATGAACATGCCTGTGGTGACATCGCAGTACTGGAACATCGCCTACGGGGCAGGTAAGGGCGAGGTGAAATTAGACACCGAAGACCATGCGCACCCTGGCTACGAACATGGCCTTCCTGTTGGAGAAGATCCATGCCGGCGGTCATTCTGCTCCCCAGCGCGATGAGCGGCACGTGTTCATGAACTTCATCAGATAAGACTGTCAAATTACTAACTATACAACTGAAATGAAAAAGAGATTGATGCTGTTTTCTGTTCTGCTATTCATGTGCTCAACAATGATGTTAGCAGAGTCCGTAGAGTTTGAAACAGGGAAGACAAAGGTCTGGGTGGAGTTCTACACACCGCAGACAGTGCGGGTGGTGAAGGCCCTCAAAGGTCACGATTATGAGAAGCAGAGCCTGGTGGTGACAACCAGTCAAGAGGACGTGAAGGTCAGCCGCAGCGGCAATACCGTGAGCAGCAGTGCCCTCTCGGTGAAAGTGGATCCAAAGACGGGTGCGCTTACATTCTCGGCCAAGGGGAAGACGCTGCTCCGCGAACGGGGAGCCGCCACCTTTGAGCCGCGCACAGAGGGACCTGATGCCGGCAAGTTCCGCGTGGCGCAGTCGTTCTCGCTCGACAAGGATGAGGCCATCTACGGCTTGGGCACCATCCAGAACGGCAAGATGAACCGCCGTGGCGAGCACAAGCTCATGGAACAGTCCAATTTGGAAGACTTCCAGAACGTGCTACAGTCAATCAAAGGTTGGGGAATCTATTGGGACAACTATTCCCGCACGCAGTTTGATGATGATGCTGTCAAGGGCATGTCGTTCTCCTCGGAGGTGGGCGACTGTGTTGACTACTATTTCATGTATGGAGGTTCGGCCGATGGGGTGATAGCGCAAATGCGCCAAATCTCGGGCGATGTACCTATGTTCCCCCTGTGGACCTACGGCTTCTGGCAGTGCAAGGAGCGCTACAAGAGCGCCCGCGAACTGCTCTCCGTGGTGGACAAGTACCGCGAACTGCAGGTGCCGCTCGACGGCATCATCCAGGACTGGCAATACTGGGGCTCCAACTATCTTTGGAACGCGATGGATTTCCTCACGGAGGAATATGCCGATGGCGAGCGGATGATTAGCGACGTGCACAAGAAGAACGCTCACTTCATGATCAGCATCTGGGCCAGTTTCGGACCCAAGACCAAGGCATACCGCCAACTCGACGAGAAGGGGCTGCTCTATGACTTCGAGACATGGCCTCAGAGCGGGCTGACATTCTGGCCGCCGCGCATGGACTATCCTTCTGGCGTGCGTGTCTATGATGCCTTCTCGCCCGAGGCGCGTGACATCTACTGGCAAAATCTCAAGAATCTTTTCGACAAGGGTACCGATGCCTGGTGGATGGACTCCACCGACCCCGACTTCTTCAACCCGAAGGAGTCTGACTACGACCACAAGGCTGGCTCGAATGGCACCTGGCGCTCACTGCGCAATGCCTTCCCGCTGGAAACGGTGCGCGGTGTGTATCAGGCTCAGCGCAAGGAGTCGGACAAGAAGCGTGTGTTCATCATGACACGCTCTGCTTTTGCCGGACAGCAGCACTATGGCTCTGGAATGTGGAGTGGCGACGTGGCCTCCTCGTGGGACATGCTCCGCAAGCAGGTGCCTGCTGGACTGAGCTACTCGCTGACGGGATGCCCCAACTTCAACACCGACATCGGCGGTTTCTTCTGTGGCTCTTACAACACAAGGGGCGGCGGCTCGGCACCGAAGAATCCGCAATTTCAGGAGCTCTACATCCGTTGGATGCAATACGCGCTGTTCTGCCCCGTGTTCCGCAGCCATGGTGCCGACGCTCCTCGTGAGATCTGGCAGTTTGGCAAGAAAGGCGAGCCTGTGTATGATGCCATTGAGAAGCAGATACGTCTGCGCTACCGTCTGATGCCTTACCTGTACAGCATTGCCTGGCAGGTGACCAAGAACAATGAGAGTTATCTTCGCCCATTGTTCAGTGACTTTGCCTCCGACCGGAAAGTATGGGACATGGCCGACGAGTTCATGTTTGGCCGCAGCATACTGGCTCTGCCCATCCTCAATCCGCAGTACACCCAGGAGAAAGTGGTGCGTGAGGATGCCATGACGGGCTGGGACCGCAAGGACGTGAAAAGCAGTGGCGCAAACAGTGAACAGGTGGCATGGAACGAGCCGAAGACCGCTACGAAGTATCTGCCAAAAGGTGCTGATTGGTACGACTTCTGGACGGGCAAGCGTATGAAAGGTGGCCAGACCGTGACCTTGCAGACACAGCTCGACCGCGTGCCGATGTTCCTTCGTGCCGGCAGCATCCTGCCTTTGGGCGAGGAGATGCAATATGTGGGCGAGAAGCCGTGGGACAACCTTGAGATACGTGTCTATCCTGGTGCTGACGCCACCTTCACCCTCTACGAGGACGAGGGCGACAACTACAATTATGAAAAGGGGGTGTACAGCGAGATCATCTTCCGCTGGGCCGAAGGAAAGCGCACGCTCACCATCAGTCCTCGCAATGGCCAGTTCCCGGGAATGCTGCAACAGCGCCGCTTCACCATCCTGCTTCCCGGTCAGAATCCCTCAGAAGGCAAGACTGTGGAATATACTGGTCAGGAAGTGACGGTGAAATTGTAATGCCCAAGAAAACCATGCCGCGCAAGGGGGGCTCAATACAACAATGAATTCCAAGTAAGGTGATGAAAACTTTGAAGCATTTCTTCGGGATCATGCTGATGACTTGTATCCCGTTCGCGACAAGCGCGCAGTTCATGACGTTCGGGGGTGGAAACCGCCCGAACCAAGACAGCCTTCGCAAGATTGCTGCAGCCGATTATGCCGACATGTTGGCAAAAGTCGGAGTAGGCCAGCCCCGTGAAGGCCGCCAGCCCAACAGCCAGGACGAGAGCAAGCATCCCAACTATGATGAGCTCATAGCAAATCCCTATCCATTCTATCCTGATCCGCTGATCACCCAAAGTGGCAAAAAGGTCACCAGCGCCAAGATGTGGTATAAGGTGCGGCGTCCGGAGATAGTAAAACTATTTGAAGACCATGTCTATGGCCGAATTCCCAGCAATGTTCCCAGTGTAAAATGGGAAGTCTCAAAGGAGGAGAAGAAAGAATTTGCAGGAAAGTCTGTAGTGGTCCGTTATCTGAAAGGTGTGGCAGACAACTCCAGTTATCCGTCCATCAAGGTGGAGATAGAGGCCAATGTGGTGTTTCCTGACAATGGCAAGCAGAACATGCCTGTGATAGTAGAATTCGGATTCGGAGGCGGTGACCCCACCCGCACCTGGCCTGGGGCTGTTCCCTGGAAACAGATGGTCATAGAGCGCGGTTGGGCGGCTGCCACCATCAATCCCTCCTCTATCCAAGCCGATGCCGGGCATGGCCTGACGAACGGCATCATCGGACTCTGCAACAAGGGCGAACACCGTCAGCCAACAGACTGGGGGTCGCTCCGCGCATGGGGATGGGGCCTTTCAAGGCTGATGGACTACTTTGAGACAGACAAGACATTCGATGCCACCAAGTGCGCCATTGAAGGCGTCTCACGCTATGGCAAGGCCTCACTCGTAGCCATGGCTTTTGATGAGCGCATCGCCGCAGGATTCATCGCCTCGTCGGGCAAGGCGGGCGCGGCAGGATGGCGCCGTGACTGCGGTGAGAGCATTGGAAACATCGTCTCCAGTCAGGAGTACCACTGGGTATGCGGCAACCTGATAAGATATGGAACAGACCCGAAGACGGAAAATGACATACCTGTTGATCAGCACGAGCTGATAGTACTCTGTGCCCCACGCGCCTGTTTCATTTCCACCGGCAGTTGGAATGGAGACAAATGGCAGGATGTGGTTGGCTCGTTCATATCGGCCTCAAAGGCATCGCCCGTGTATGAACTGCTTGGATGCAAAGGATTAGGAACAGACCTCTTTCCTGGTATGGACAACGGCCTGATGGAGGGCCGGCTCACCTATCGTCAGCACCACGGCGGCCATGAAGCTGGTCCCAACTGGCCCTTCTTCCTGGACTTCTTTGATCGTGAAGTGGTCAGCAAGTAAGTTTGGCGGCGTGGTCAACAATGGCAACCCTGCATCAAAAGGAATAAAAGTTGCCCGTATTAAATTTTATTCATACCTTTGCAACCTGATATCAAAGTAGACAATTTTTATGACAGACATAGAAATCGCACGGGCAACAAAACTGGCTCCCATCACGGAGGTGGCAGAGAAAATGGGCATCCCTCAGGAGGGCGTGGAGAACTACGGCAACCACATCGCCAAAATCGATGAAAGGCTGATAGACGAGAAGAAAGTGACAAAGCACAAACTTATCTTAGTCACCTCCATCAGTCCCACGAAAGCTGGTATCGGGAAGACCACTGTCAGCATCGGCCTCTCATTAGGATTGGCAAAAATCGGCAAACGTGCCACCGTGGCTTTGCGTGAACCCTCACTTGGTCCTTGTTTCGGCATCAAGGGAGGAGCTGCTGGAGGAGGCTATGCACAGGTGTTGCCCATGGAGAAAATCAACCTCCACTTCACCGGAGATTTCCATGCCGTCACTTCCGCTCACAACACCATCGCAGCGCTGCTCGACAATTACCTCTTCCATCACAGTGGCGAGGGTTTGCTGAGAGAAATCTACTGGAAGCGCGTGCTCGACGTCAACGACCGTTCCCTTCGCAATGTGA
>CAMZHP010000002.1 GCA_947306845.1 uncultured Prevotellaceae bacterium | reverse complement strand
AGTTTTTTATAAAACAAATGAAGACATGTGCCTTCAGCTTCACGGATATCGCTGCAATACAATAATTTAGCTGCTCTGCTGACGTGGGTGTACCAAGACGTGCTATCTGATGGTGACTTGTGTGGCACCATAGCCGTATTCCTGGAAAGAGGCATCCTGGAACGTGTATCTCTTGTACTTGAAGCGAAGTTCCTGCAGGATGGCCTGACGGAGCACTCCCTCACCCTTGCCGTGGATGAAGACGATGCGCTGTCCTTTGTTTTGCTTATGCTCCACCAACGTGCGGCGGAAGACATCGAGCTGGTAGTTGAGGATGTCGCCTGATGACATGCCGGCAGTGGTTTCAAGCACCTCGGAGGCGTGAAGGTCGATGACAAGGACATCACCATTGCGGCGGCGAAGAGGGGCCTTTCCACGGCTGTGCTGGTCGTCGTAGCGACGTACATATCCCCCACCCCGCTCTTCGTTTTCCTGCTGCGAGGCACCACCTTGTCCGTACATCTGCTGCTTGAGTTGCTGGGCATCGATGACCAACGGCCGGGGCAGCACGTCATTCTCTATGAGCGTGACAAGCAACGCGGGGGTCTCAAAGAAGTCGTTGTCGCTGAAAGTGTGCAGTTTATAGAACTTCACGGGGTCGATACGGAACTGATGGTCGATAGTGGGTTTGAGGATGAATCCCTTGTCACGCTTGTAGGCGATGATTTGCACACAGGCCCGCTCCATCTCATTAAGGGAAGCCCTAGAGAACTCCTCGACAAACAATTTGGTGTTGGGCTCCACCTCAGCCGTATAATGAAGCCGCCAACTGTTGCCCTCAGCCAGGAGATAGGTGAAGCGCATGTAGTAGTTGCTGTCATTGACGAAATAAGTCTCAAAGTCTGTTGTCGTCATGCTTTTGATGTCGATGGGCACAAAGGCCAGATATGCAGAGAGAGCATCGCCTCCCTTGCGCTCATAGGCAGGGGCACGTAAGGTGATGGGCCTGTCGGCCGGATCATCGGAGATGTCTTTTTTCTGCGGAGGCTTGCTATGGGATTGGGGGGATTTCGGAACCATCCCCGGCACTGCTGAGGTGTGCACCTTGGCGATGTTGTAGTCATCGGTCTCTACGACCACCACTTCGTTAATGATGGTGGGTATCTCAAATCCATCCTCATCCTCGACGAGTACGATATTTTTTCCTCTGAATCCTGTGACACGACCGCCGCCGGTTTCACTCAGAAATCTCACGCGGTCTCCTATTTTGGGTTTGTTTGACATTTTTTAAATTGAAAATTGAAATAAATTGAAGATTGAAAATTGAAGATTTATCAACGCCCCTGCCCCCTCTGGTCTCAGAGGGGGAGCTAGTTACTCCGGCCTCTGAAATGGTCTCAGAGGGGGAGCTGGTTACTCCGGCCTCTGAAATGAGTAGACACTCTTCCCCGCTTCTGATACGAGGAGCCTGTATCATGGGATGAGCAGGGAACTATCGCCATAGCTGAGGAAGCGGAAGTCGTGAGCCAGCGCGTAGTCGTAGATGGGACGCCAGTCGCCATGGAGGAATGCGCTCACCAGGAGAAGGAGCGTGCTCTGCGGCTGATGGAAATTGGTCACCAAACGTTTCACCACCTTATATTCATAACCAGGCGCGATGATGATCTGCGTAGCGGCATGGAGAGCCGACAGCCCGTGACGGTCGAGATGGTCGGCGATGGCAGCAAGCGCCTCTTCGACAGGCACCTTCGATGCGCCATCCTCATAGGGTTCCCATTGCGACACCCTTATGGGTTCGTCATCACCAAACTGGCGCCGGAGCATCTGTGCACCGATATAATAGAGGCTTTCGAGGGTGCGCACGCTTGTCGTGCCCACCGCCACCACCTTGTCATGTGATTCGATCAGCCGTGCTATGGTGGAGCGCTGCACGCAGAAATGCTCAGCATGCATCTCATGCCCCTCGATGCGCTCGCTCTTCACCGGACGGAAAGTGCCTGCCCCCACATGGAGCGTCACCTCCTCACGAGTGATGCCCCGCTCATCGAGCTGGCGCAACACTTCGGGAGTGAAGTGCAGGCCGGCAGTAGGAGCCGCCACACTGCCTTTGATTTTGGAATACACCGTCTGATAGGTGGTCTTGTCGCTCTCCTCTGACTTACGATTGAGGTAAGGCGGGATGGGCAGCTCACCCATTGTGTCGAGGATTTCAGCAAACGATATCTCTGGACAGTCCCACTCAAAGACCACCCGCTGTCCGGTGCCAATCTCCCCCACCCTTGTGGCTCGGAGCACGAAATGGTGGCCATCAATGGTCAGTTCCCGTTCTAGTGGCTCATCTTTCCATTTCTTGAGATTGCCCACGAGACACGACCACTCACAGCGGCTGCGGGTGAGGAACATCACCTGATAGTCGGCAGGAGCGACGGGCTCGAGCAAGAACACCTCTATCAGAGCCCCCGTAGCCTTGCGGAAGTGCAGGCGTGCCATGATGACCTTGGTGTTGTTGAACACCATCAACGAGTCAGCTGGCAAGTATTCCGGCAAATTGAAGAACACGTCCTCTGAAATCTCCCCATGCCGGTAGATGAGCAGTTTCGACCTGTCGCGCTGCGGTAGCGGATACTTGGCGATGCGCTCATCGGGCAAAGGATAATTGTAATCGCTGATTCTTATATTTTTAGTTTCCATGTTCAGGAATAATGCATGGTGAGAGATATGATGATGGCAGCCAGGTAAGAGAACACGAGCACGCATATCACCACATCGACATCTGCCAGGCTATAGCCTGTCGAGGTGTACTGCGACGACACAAAGCGCTGTTTCGGAGCGATGGCCCTTGCCATCCCTTGGTAGAAAAGATAGACCACAGACCCCACGAGAGCGCCATAGAGCAGACCGACGAGGATGTCGGAAGGATAATGCATGGCCAGATATAGCCTCGTGTAGCAATTGACAAGCGACCATGTGACCATCATGAGAGAAAACACGCCGTTCCTCACTAGAAGGCAGAAGAACATGGCGATTCCGAATGTATTGGCCGCATGAGCGGAAAAAAAGCTAAAGTCGAGTCCGCGTTTGTCGTTGACCACATGCACCATATACATCCACTCCGGGTCGTTGCCCGGTCTGGGACGCGCCACAGCAGGTTTCACCAGTCCTTCGGTGACGAATTCGGTAAGGAAGAAGCACAGGGCTGCACAACCCATGATGAGCATGATCTGCCCCATGGTATCATTGTTCTTCACCACCAGATACAGGAGAGCGACATACAGCGGTATCCAAGTCACCCCTGAGGTGAGTGTCAGCATCAGTGAATCCAGAAACATGTTATGGTTTCCGTTGATGACGCCGAGCAGCTGACGGTCGAAATCGATAATGGTCTGTATGTCCATAAATGATGCGCCCGGTTCAGATTTCCTCCATCTTGTCGGCCTTCATCCATCCCTCGTGCCCATCAGCGATGCGTATGCCGCACCACCCTTTGATGCTCTTGTCGGTGATGTCCACCCGTGTGCCCTCATGCAGCACAAAGGCAGTATCAGCCTTGTCGGCAGGCGATTTCTGCACATTGACCGATGACGTTACGACGATGGCCCCCTGTCTGTTCTCCAGCATGCGTTTCTGCTGGTAGGCGAACACATTGGCCAGGATAAAGACCACGAGGAAGACCACTGCCCCATAGAAGCCTATCTTGCGCATGACGATGCTCTCGGCGAAAAGGAAGATGAGCAGCAGCACCAATACGAGCACGATACTGAGCACGGCTGTGAAGGCCCATCTGTCGACCGTGGTGAGGGTGACCAGCGATTGATACCAACTGACGAAGAACATCTCATCGGCAGGCGTGATGCGGTCGATGGTCTTGGAACGTGCGAACTGCAGGTTGAAGCGGATGTCCTCATCACCTGGCGAGAGCATGTGTGCCCGTTCATAATTAAGTATTGCCTTGGTGATGTTGTCAGTGCGGAAATACGCATTTCCCAGATTGTAATAGATTTCTGCGCTCACCCCGTGCTGCAAAAGCTGCTCATAGTCGCGTATTGCCTGCTGGTAGTTGCCCTTGGTATATTCCATGTCGGCATTTTCCTTGGTGACAGCCTGTGAGACGGCCGGCAACATCAGAGCCACAAGCACCAGCACCACTGACACTCTGCCATGCTTCTTTTTCTTCATCGCATTCTCAATTTCCATGATGGCCGTCATAGCCGACTCAAACGTCTTGTTCATATTGCCTTTGGCATCGCCTGGGGCATAGCGCTCATACTCGCATTCATCCAGCGCGCCGACGAATTTGTCCACCGTCTCCTGCCCTACGCCGGCAGCAGTCAGTTTGTCACTCACGTTGTCACGTGTCAGTTCGGTCTGCGGCATGTTGAGTTTGTCGCCCACATATCCCCATAGCGCCCTGAGCACCTCATCATAGAAGAGGTTGTTCTCGCCATTGAGCATCATCTTGTTGGCGGTGCGCAGTTTCTTTGTCGCCACTTTATTGGCATTCTTGGCCTTCATCTTGATGATGTCAGCACGCTCGATAGCCCTGCGGCGGAAGAGCACGAGCAGAGCCATGAATATCAAGAGGGGCACTGCCATGCAAATCCAGTAGGGAGTTGACTCATAGAAGAACTGCCCCGCCTTGTGGAGATTCGCCTTTCCTTTTTTGATAGGATGGATGTCCTTGTCGCGCATATCGGTGAAATCGCTCACCGTGGCATTTCCCTCGCCCGGTGTGACCTTGAGTTTGAAGGATTGCGACTTGGCCGTCTTATATGAATTGGACCCTGTGTCATAGTAAACCAGTTCCACTGGAGGTATGGTGTACTCTCCCTGGTTGCGCGGAACCGCGATGAAATCATAGATCATGTTTCCTTCCACGCCATTCGACGTGAGTTTGGTCTTGTCGGTGACCTCCGGGTCATACGAGTCGAAGTCCTTGGGCAATTGCACGATGGGCTGTTTGAGAAGTTTCAGGTTGCCTGTTCCTCCGACGACTACCCTCAGTTTGATGGGGTCGCCCGTCCTCACTTCCTGGTTTTCTATCTGTGCAGAGATATTGAATCGTCCGACACCGCCAGAGAAGTTGGCCGGTCTTGCCGGGAGCGAGTCCACCTGGATCGTGATGCCCGGTGCCTCGATGTCGCGCTGCACCTCCACATAGGCCGCTCCTCCGTTGAACAGAGCCTCCAGCGGGTCGATGTTTCTGTTCTCCTGCATGACGATGCCTTTGAAAGTGATGCTCGGAATCTCGAGTTTGCCCGTCATCTGCGGATACATCACATACTGGCTCCATGTGACGCACTGATATCTGCGCCCATTGACCGTCTCGTCATGGAAGCTCTTCTGCTGCGGTAGTTCCACTTCCTGTGAATGGAATCCTTTCAGATCTGGCATTTTGCCATTGAGCTGTGTCAGTTTGACGCGGGTATAAACTTTATAAGACAGCAAGATGGGTTCCTGCTCGTGTACCCTTGTCTTGCTGGCAGACACACGGATGAAGAGATCGTTGGCAGTGATGGGTGTGCCAGCCTTGCTCATCTCCGGTTCGTCATTTCTGTCCTGATGCATCCTCGCGCCTCCGCCGCTTCCCGAACCAGATGGAGCGGTGCCCGACACCACCACCTTGGCGGTGCCCGATGCGAGCGTCTTCCCTGCCACCTTGATGTGTGCCGGCGGTATGGTGTAGGTGCCGTTTTTCTCACACATGATCATATAGGTGTAAGTCACCGATGACGAGCCGCTGGCATGTCCGTTGATGACATTGTAGCTTTCCTGCTGCGACACGCTGGGGCCATAGACGACCTCCAATTCTGCCGGCAGATTGCCGAGTTGCAGTTTCCCGTCCACATCCTTTGTGTTGACCGTATACTGCAACCGGAAGGTCTCACCTGCTGCGACCTTCGACGGCACGCTGACAGATACTGTCTGTGCCTGGCCGATGCAAGCCATCCATATCAGGAGGCATATATAGACATATTTTCTCATTTTTGAGATGATTGTGAATTGGTCACCAGTTTTTCTGCAGTGATTTTCTCCTGGGCAGCTGCATGGCTTTCTGCAGTTTGTCCTGCGTTCGCTTCTCTTCCTGAATGGCAGCGTCGAGCAGACGCTCAGCGTTGTCCTGGCTCATTTGCTGCTGTGGCTGCGGGTTCTGTTCCTGCTTGTCCTGGTCTTGCTTATCTTGGTTTTGGTCTTGGTTTTGTTGCTTATCTTTGTTCTGATCCTGATTTTTGTCCTTATCGTTCTGGTTCTGTTGGTTCTGCTGGTTTTTCTGATCCTGCTGATCCTGTTTCTGCTGTCTCTTGCACAGCACGAGGTTGTAGCGTGTCTCATTGTCGGCAGGATTGTTGCGCAGGGCCTCCTTGTAAGCCTCGATGGCCTCGCCATATTGCCTGTGCATCTGCATCACCACTCCGATGTTGTGGAAGGCCTGTGCCTTTCTGAACTTATTGGGCTCTCTCTTGCCAGCCATCTTGAACTGCTCGATGGCAAGCGAGTCGTTACCCTGCTGCAATGCAGCCACCCCAAGGTTGTAAATCGCCTGGGTATTGTTCTCATTGGCCGACAGCGCCTTTTGGTATTCCAGTGCCGCCTTGGCGAAATCCCCTTTTCGGAAGAGTTGGTTGCCCCTCCTGACATACTGTCTGTCGGTCTGAGCCTGCACGGAGGCAGCGAGCGCCATCCATGCGAGCAGTATAAATATCAGTCTTGTCTTTCCCATGACGGATTGTCGTTTTGTTGGTTGCGCCTTGTGAAGATGCGCAGTTTGCTGAGCAGATGATTCTTGCGCTCAAGCACGATGATTTCTATGATAATGAGCAGCAGGGCGATGATGCCCAACGCCTGAAACTGCTCTGCATACTCACTGTACACGACCGCTTCCACCTCGCCTTTCTGCATTTTGGCGATCTCATTGTCGAGCCTTTCCTGGGCCTCGCTGTTGTTGTCGACATGGATATAGGTGCCGCTGCCAGCCTCAGCGATTTCCTTGCACATCTCCTCATTGAGTCTGGAAATGACTGTCTGGCCAGTGTTGTCAGTCAGATAATGCCCGTCGGAAGTGCGAATGGCCGACCCGTTCTTGGTACCCACACCTAGGATGAACACCCTCACGCCCTGCTCTTTAGCCTCTTGTGCCATTTCCAGCGCGCGCCCTTCATGGTCCTCACCGTCAGTGATGACAATGATGGCCTTCCCCGTCTTCTCGTCGGGTGTGAAGCTGTGCAGGGCGAGGTTGATGGCAGCGGCGATGTCGGTGCCCTGTGAGGCTATCAGCGAGGGAGTAATGCCATGCATGAACATTTTGGCCGACACATAATCGCTGGTGATGGGCAACTGCACGAAGGCATCTCCCGCAAACACGATGAGTCCCACCTTGTCGTTGACAAACTTATCGACCATGTTCTCCACGAGCAGTTTGCTTTTCGACAGTCTTGAAGGCACGACATCTGAAGCCAGCATGGAGTTGGAGATATCCATACAGATGATGGCCTCGATGCCCTGCCGCTTCTCCCTGCTGATACGCGTGCCCATCTGCGGCCTTGCCAAGGCGATGATGAGCAATGCCAGGGCGGCTGTGAGCAGCCAGAACTTCACTTTAGGCCTGATGCTTGAGACATCCTCCATCATGTCGTGCACAAGCGTCTCGTCGCCGAAGCGCCTGATCCGCCGTTTTTGCCTTCGGTCAGACAAAAATCTGAATGCTACCAGCAACGGGATGGCCAGCAGCAGATAGAGGAATATGGGATTTTCAAATCTGAACATTTTGTACTTCTGTTATGGTATGCGCCTGAAAACGGATATGCGCAGCAGGATCTCAAGGAGCAGGGCCACAATGGCAGCGATGGCAAAGGGCTGGAAGGCCTCATAGTGCTTGCTGAACTGCTTGACATTGAACTTGGTCTTCTCCAGTTTGTCGATATCCTGATAGATTTTGCGTAGTTCCGCCTTGTTGGTGGCGCGATAGAAATTGCCGTTGGTGGTGGCAGCGATGTCGCGCAGCGTCTTGGTGTCGATCTCCACTGCCATATTGACATACTGCACGGTGCCGTTGACCATCATGGGGTAACGGGCCACCTTGTTGGTGCCCACCGCGATGGTGTAAACCCTGATGCCGAATTTCTTGGCTATCTCGGCGGCAGTCATGGGCGAAATGTCGCCTCTGTTGTTGCTTCCGTCGGTGAGCAGGATGACCACCTTGCTCTTGGCTTTGCTGTCCTTGAGCCTTCCCACTGCGTTGGCCAGTCCCATTCCGATGGCTGTTCCGTCCTCAATCAGATTGCTGGCCGCGATGTCGGTGCGAACGTTGAGCAACAGATTGATGAGCGACTGATGGTCGACCGTCATCGGGCATTGCGTGAACGACTCACCGGCGAAGATATTGAGACCGATATTGTCGTCGGGTCTGCCAGAGATGAAGTCAGTGGCCACCTCCTTGGCCGCCTCCAGGCGGTTGGGCCTGAGGTCCTCGGCGAGCATACTCGTCGAAACGTCCATGGCCAGCATGATATCAATACCCTCTACCGTCTTTTGTCCCCATGAGTTGTGTGTCTGTGGTCGCGCGAGCATGCACACGATCATGACAAACGTGAAGAGTCTGAGCAGCATGGGCAGATGGAGCAGCCTCACCCTCCAGCTCTTGGGAGCGAACTGATAAGGGAAGGTGTCGCTCATCCTCATGGCCGGCTCCGTCTTTCTCCTATACAGGAAATACCACAGCACATAAGGTATGAGCAGTAGCAGGAGCAGGAAATATTCTTTGTTGACGAACTGCATGATGTGTAGATCTTAATTAAGCCTCAGAAGGCCATCATTGAGAAAACATTCCAGACAACATATCCGAACAGGCCAACCGCCAGCAGCGACATCACCGTGATCAGGGCGATGAGCACATGGCGTGACCGCTGTGAGCGTCGCTCGCTGTCGGACAGTGTGGACTGCACTCTCTCGACGGTGGCGGTCTCGTCGCTCTTGGTGGCCTCGATGAATTCCACGACACTTGCCATGTTGCGGTCGCGCTCATTGAGCAGAGCCGTGTGCTTGGCAAATTTCACCAGGTCGGCTGTCTCCAGCAAATCGCGCAACTCATTGATTTTCGATTGGTCTTCCTCCTGTCTGAGCCTTTCCATGATCTCGCCGGTGGTCATCTCCATGGCTTTGATGCCAAATCGCTCCTCCAGATAGACACGCAGCGTATCGGTGAGGCGTGTATAATACTCTTTCTGGTCGCCCCCGATGTCCACATGCTCGCCCTTGATCTTGCTGATCTGCATCATGGCTTTCTGGTGGGGCGGCACATGGCGCACGAAGCGGATACGGGTGATGACAGGTTTGTTGTCGCGCAGACGCATATACAGGTAGGTCACTCCAGCTATCAGGAGAAGCACCAGCAATGCCAGCCAGAAGAACGGAGCCCATTCGCTCCACAGGAAAGGATTGTTCTGCACTCCCTTCGGAGGGAAGAACTGGTTGGGGTGCACGGTGTCAACTTCTATGGTGAGCACCTTGAGTCCGAAGCGGCCGCTTGCCTTATAGGTTTTTCCGTCCACCTTCACCTCCATGGGCTGGAGGTAGTAGAGCGAGTCATCGAATGAGGTAATGGTGTATATCCTCGTCAGCCGCACGCGCTGGTCATCAAGGCGGATGGTGTCGAGATCTTTCATCTCAAGCACCTCCACACCTGGTATGAGCGGGGCGGTGTACTGATAATCGGGGAATTGCACCTGCTGTCCCTCCTTGGCTGTGACACTCAGTGTGATGGCCGACTGTTCGCCGACGAGAAGTTCCATCGGTTCGAGCGACATCTCCACCTTCACCTGTGCCATGGCAGTCAGTGAGGCCAGCAGTATGGTCAACATATACAATCGTTTCATCATCATGGCAAGTTATGTTCTCATATCGAAAAGCATGCGCAGCGACTTCACATAGTCATCCGAAGTGGACACCGACACATGGTCGACATTGCTCCGGGTGAATATTTCCTTCAGCTGAGCCTGCCTTCTCCACCAGTAAGCCGTATGAGCATGGCGCAAGCGCTTGCTGCTGGTATCGACTACCATCTCGTGCCCTGTCTCTGCATCGCGTATGCGCATGAGCCCCACATCGGGCAATTCCTTCGCCCGCTGGTCATAGACCTGAATGGCCACGACATCGTGTTTCTGATTGGCAATGATGAGTTGTTGGTCGAAATTGCTCCTGACAAAGAAATCGCTTAGCAGGAAGGCCGTGCAGCTGCGCTTCATCACCTTGGTGAGAAACTCCACCGCCATTCCCACGTCCGTGCGCAGGCTCTGCGGTTTGAAATCGAGCATCTCGCGGATAATGTAAAGGATGTGCTTGCGGCCTTTCTTTGGTGGAATATACTTCTCGATCTGGTCGGAGAAGAAGATAACTCCGATTTTGTCATTGTTCTGAATGGCGCTGAAAGCCAGTGTGGCAGCTATCTCGGCCACCATGTCGCGCTTGGTCTGCCTGACCGTACCGAAATCCAGTGAGCCGCTGACATCCACCATCAGCATCACGGTGAGCTCGCGCTCCTCCTCAAACACCTTGATGAAGGGTTTGTGGAAGCGTGCCGTCACGTTCCAATCGATATCACGCACATCGTCGCCATACTGGTATTCCCTCACCTCAGAGAATGCCATTCCCCTTCCCTTGAAGGCAGAATGGTATTGTCCGGCAAAGATGTTCTGGCTCAGCCTTCGCGTGCGGATTTCTATCTGGCGCACTTTTTTCAGCAACTCAGCGGTATCCATCAAGGCACCTCCACTTTGTTGATGATGCGGCTCACGATTTCCTCGCTGCGCACATTGGCCGCCTCTGCCTGATAGGTCAGTCCGATACGGTGGCGGAGCACATCATGAGCGACAGCCTTCACATCCTCGGGCACGACGAATCCGCGGCGCTTGATGAAGGCGTATGCCCTGGCAGCCCTGGCCAGGCTGATGCTGGCACGTGGTGACCCACCGAAACTGATGAGGTCGTGGAGCTCGTTGAGCCCGTATCTTTCGGGATAGCGTGTGGCAAAGACGATGTCGGCAATGTATTGCTCGATTTTCTCATCGATATATACCTGGCGTACGACGTCGCGTGCATCGATGATTTCCTTAGCCGTAATGACCGGCGACACCTCTGGGAGGCTCTTGTGCAGGTTTTCGCGGATGATGAGTTTCTCTTCATCCAATGTAGGATAATCAATCACAGCCTTGAGCATGAAACGGTCGACCTGTGCCTCAGGCAGCTGATAGGTGCCTTCCTGCTCGATGGGGTTTTGGGTAGCCATGACGAGGAATGGGTCGGGAAGTGCGAAAGTATGGTCGCCGATAGTGACCTGGTGCTCCTGCATGGCCTCAAGGAGTGCACTCTGCACCTTGGCGGGAGCGCGGTTGATTTCATCTGCCAGTACGAAGTTGGCGAACACGGGGCCCTTCTTCACCTGGAACTTCTCTTCTTTCTGGGAGTAAATCATGGTTCCCACCACGTCAGCCGGCAGGAGGTCGGGTGTAAACTGGATGCGGCTGTAGCGGGCATCGATGAGTTGGGCGAGTGTTTTGATAGCCAATGTCTTAGCCAGTCCTGGAACGCCCTCAAGGAGTATATGTCCGTCACTGAGCAAGCCGATGAGCAATGAGTCGACCAAGTGTTTCTGTCCTACGATGACGCGGTCCATGCCCATGGTGAGGCTGGAGACGAAAGCGCTTTGCTGTTCTATCCGCTGATTCAGTTCGCGGATATCAAATGTGTCTGCCATTTTTATCTTAATTATGAGTGATTCTGCATGAAAGTCCGCTTTTTGCGGAAAATCAACGCAAAATTACAACATAAAACATGAATGGGCGAAAAAAGCAGACTAAATAATATTAAAAATTCAACTTTATTTGGTTTAATACTCCTCCTCTTCCTTTTTCTTGGGAAGGACCTCGGAGATAAAATCATAAAATCCCTGAAGGGCACGATAAGTGGCGATGGAGAGGTTGACATCTCGCCCCTCGTCCTCTTCAAGTTTGATGGTGCGGACATCATCCTTAGTGCCATAAGCCAACCAGATGGTTCCGACGGGAATTTCCTTGGTACCGCCGCCTGGCCCTGCGATGCCTGTGGCAGCTATGGCATAATCGACATTGAGGGTTTCGCAGGCCCCCTTCACCATGGCGATGGCCACTTCCTCGCACACGGCGGTTTTCTCCTCCAGGAGTTGGTGATCGACATGGAGCAACCTTTCCTTCACCTCATTGGTATAGGAGACGACGGCCCCCTTGAAATAGCCCGAGGCGCCAGGGGTGGCGATGATGGCCTCAGCGATTCGTCCTCCTGTGCAGCTCTCTGCTGTGCCCAGGGTTTTGCCCGATTCATAGAGTAATGTCTGTATCTCGCGGCTCAATACTTTTTTTTCGAGTTCCATATTTTTTTTAGGAGTTTAGGAGTTTAGGAGTTATATTTGGGGAGTTTAGGAGTTTAGGAGTCTAGGAGTTTAGACAATACCACTGATTGGCGTGGCAAGCGTGATGGGCGTGGCAAGCGAGATGGACGTGGCATGCGTGACTAACTCTATTCTTCAGTAGCTATTATTTCTCAATTTTCAATCTTCAATTTTCAATCTTCAATTTCATTGAAAAGTGACTTTGGAGAAGGCTGGCGCCTCGATGCTGCAAAACTCGCCATGAAGGTATTTATAGTAGCCTGTGACGGCTATCATGGCGGCATTGTCGGTGGTGTAGCTGAACTTGGGGATGTAGATGGTCCAACCATAGCGCTCGGCATGCTCGCGGAAGGCATTTCTCAGGCCATTGTTGGCAGAGACGCCACCAGCCAGAGCCACATGCTTGATGCGTGTCTGCTTGACAGCCAAACGCAGTTTGCGCATGAGGATGTCAACGACCGTGAACTCAAGGCTCGCAGCCAGGTCCTCCTTATGATGCTCAATGAAGTCAGGGTCTTCCTTCACCCAGTCGCGGAGGTTGTAGAGAAAAGAGGTCTTCAGTCCGCTGAAGCTGTAGTCGAGACCGGGGATATGGGGCTCGGCAAACTGATAGGCATGCGGATTTCCCTTTCTTGCCAGTCTGTCGATAATGGGGCCGCCGGGATAACCCAGTCCCATGACCTTGGAGCATTTGTCGATGGCCTCGCCTGCAGCATCATCGATGGTCTGTCCGAGCACCTGCATGTCGTTGTAGGCACTGACTTTTACAATTTGTGAGTTGCCACCGCTCACCAGCAAGCACAGGAAAGGCATTGGCGGTGCTGAGTTATCATCATCGTTCTCCTTGATGAAATGTGCCATGACATGCCCCTGCAGATGATTGACATCAATGAGCGGAATGCCCAACGAGCGGGCGAAGCCTTTGGCAAAGCTCACGCCCACAAGCAGCGAGCCCATCAGTCCGGGTCCGCGTGTAAAGGCGACAGCCGAAAGCATCTCCTTGGTGATGCCCGCCCGCTTGATAGCTTGGTCGACCACCGGCACCACATTCTGCTGGTGGGCTCTCGAAGCCAGTTCCGGCACAACCCCACCATAGTCGCGGTGCACTTCCTGGGATGCAGTGACATTGCTCAGGAGCACTCCATTGCGCAGCACTGCCGCCGAGGTATCATCGCAGCTACTCTCTATGCCCAATATAAAGATATCCTTCATTATCAATATGTTAAGATTTCCACACCATGCTCCGTCATGAGGAGTGTATGCTCCCATTGCGCACTGGGCTGCTCATCCCAAGAGATCACCTCCCAGCCATAGGGGTCTTCCTCATCGACAAACACTTTCCATGATCCCATATTGATCATTGGTTCGATGGTGAACACCATGCCCGGCACGAGGAGCATCCCCTCCCCCTTGCGACCGAAATGCGGCACATCGGGTTGTTCGTGGAACTTCAGCCCCACCCCATGTCCGCACAGGTCGCGCACCACGCCATAGTGATATTTTTTGGCATGCTTCTCGATGGCATGTCCGATGTCGCCCACGAAGGAATAGGGTTTGGCAGCCTCCATGCCTATCTCCAGACACTCACGGGTAACCCTGACAAGTTGTTCCTTCTCGGGTGTGGTCTTGCCGATGATGAACATACGCGAGGCATCCGCATAGTAACCGTCAAGGATGGTGGTGAAATCGACATTGATGATGTCGCCCTCCTCCAGCACATCCTCTTCCTTAGGTATGCCATGGCACACCACTTCATTGATACTGGTGCATACACATTTGGGAAATCCCTCATAATTGAGGCATGCCGGTGTGGCACCGTGACTGGTGCAGTAGTCATAGCAAATCTTGTCGATCTCAAGTGTGTTCATACCCGCATGGATATGCTTGGCCACCTCGTCGAGCACCCCAGTGTTGACAACACCGCTACGGCGTATGCCCTCTATCTCCTCCGGTGTGCGGATGAGGTTGCGTGTGGGCACTTCCTTGCCTTTGCTTTCCCAGTACATCACCTTCTTGTCGAGTTCGGTAATCGGTTGTCCCGGCAGCAGGTGCCATCTTTTCTTTTTGTTTGCCATTGCTTTATTTATACAATTAGGAGATTAGGAGTTTAGGAGATTAGGAGATTAGGAGATTAGGAGTTTAGACATATGCACTGCATGTCGCGGCAAACATTACCTCTATATAGCGCACCGTTATCTTTGCAGTGGTAATCATAATTCTTCATTCCTGATTCCTTAATTCTTCATCCTTCGTCCTTCATTCTCAAATCACGGGGACTTCTTCTTTTTTCAGATAGTGACGGATTTCTGTTGTCCAGTCGGCGCCATTCTCCGGACAATAGGTATTGATGCCCAACTGACTGGCAGAGGCCACGTTGCGGGGCCCGTCATCTACGAAGAGAGTCTCTGATGGATTGATCTGCTCATCCATGAGTATTTTTCTGAAAAACATGTGGTTGGGTTTCATCATTCCCACCTTGTAGCTCAAATACAAGCCATCGAAATAATCGCTGATGGGATGCCCCATGCCATCGAAATCCTCGCTTTCTGCCCAATGCATCATGAAAGGATTGGTGTTGGACAGGAGGATGAGCCGGTAGCCCTCCTCGCGCAGTTGCCTGAGCGCTTCAAGATTGCGCTGTGGCAAATCCTTCCGGTATGCGAGCCATGCGTTGAGGCACTCATCGTAGGACAGTTGCCTTCCGCACTCTTTGCTGAGTTGGTCTATGAATTCCTTTGAGGTGATTTTCCCCTCTTCCAAATCTCCGAACATTCCACCCTGCGTATAGGGGTCGAGCTGCTGGGCTGCATTTTCGAGTCCCAGTCGTTCGAAGCATTTCACTGCATACTGATGGTCAAGGGTAATGATTACCCCGCCAAGGTCGAATATAATGTTTTTTATCATCTCTGAATCAATAACTGTTTACCTGAAAAAATACTTAATACCTAAAAAGAATGTTTTGTTTTTTCGTCTCCTGCCTTTTCAGAAGAGGCCGTTTCGGGGCCGTCGTCCTGACCGAAGACATTGAGTTTCCGCTGTCGCGCCTCCTCTAAGGAAAGGATTTGCTGCTGAGAAGCCTGGTAGTTTTCGCGCAGCTGCTCATAGTCGGCTTTCAGCTGTTCCTCCATTGATTTCCTCTCCTGTGTGTCGAGCAGCATAGCCGCCGCACGCGCGTTCTGGGAAGCGTCCTTCATCCACACCACCGGTCCGCCATACACTGGTGAGATTCTGAGTGCCACGTGCAGCTGGCTTGTGGTGGCGCCCCCAATCATGATGGGGATGTCGAGTCCGGCACGGCGCAGTTCGGAGGCCACATTGACCATTTCCTCCAGACTGGGAGTGATCAGGCCGCTCAGACCGATGAGGTCAACTTTCTCCTCCACGGCCTTCCTGACAATCTGCTCGGCCGGCACCATCACGCCCATGTCGATGACCTCATAATTGTTGCAGGCCATGACCACCGACACGATGTTCTTCCCGATATCGTGCACATCGCCCTTGACAGTAGCGAGCAGGATCTTTCCCGCCTTGGTGCTGCCACCTTCGCGCTGCCGCTCGATGACAGGTTGCAGAAAGGCCACCGCCTGTTTCATGGTGCGAGCCGTCTTGACCACCTGCGGCAGGAACATTTTTCCTGCTCCGAAGAGTTCTCCCACGAGATTCATCCCAGCCATCAGCGGTCCTTCTATGATATCGACCGCCTTGGGATATTTGGTCAGAGCCTCACTGAGATCCGCCTCCAAATAGTCGCCGATGCCTCTTCTAAGAGCCTGTATAAGCCGTTGTTCCACATCCGTATGCCGCCAGTCATCCTCGGTGCTGATTTTGGGGGCAGCAACGGATGCCGTTCCAGCTTTTGCCGCTTCTGCCTGCTGTCTGATCTCATCGGCCAGTGCAATGAGGGCAGCTGAGGGATGGGTACCTCGGCAAAGGATGGCATCCTCGATCACTTGGAGTTGTGCCTTGGGGATGTCGTCATAGGCCACCTTCGATGCTGGGTTGACGATACCGAAGTCCATGCCCTGGCTGATGGCGTGATAAAGGAATACCGCATGCATGGCCTCCCGGATATAATTGTTGCCCCGGAAGGAAAACGACAGATTGCTCACGCCGCCGCTGACATGCACTCCCGGCAGATGCTTTTTAATCCAAGCACAGGTACGGATGAAGTCGGCCGCATAGGCGTCGTGTTCCTCCATTCCCGTGGCGATGGCAAGCACATTGGGATCGATGATGATATCTGATGCCTTGAATCCAGCCTTTTCGGTGAGGAGCCTGACTGCCCTCTCTGCTATCTGCGTCCTTCTCTCAAAAGATGTGGCCTGCCCCAGCTCATCGAAGCACATCACAACGACTGCCGCCCCAAATCGTCTGATGACACGGGCATGGCTGAGGAACACCTCCTCGCCTTCCTTGAGCGATATGGAGTTGACGATACATTTGCCCTGCACGCATTTGAGTGCCGCCTCTATGACATTCCAATCAGAGGAGTCGATCATTACTGGCACACTTGCGATGTCGGGTTCTGCCGCGATGATGTTAAGGAAGTGGGTCATCTCAGCCCTGGCGTCGAGAAGGCCGTCGTCCATGTTGATGTCGATGACGAGGGCCCCGTCGGCCACCTGCTTGCGGGCGATGCCCAGTGCCTCGTTGTATTTCTTCTCATTGATGAGCCTCAGGAACTTGCGTGAGCCTGCCACATTGCACCGCTCACCCACGTTGACAAACCCCACCTCCGGGGTTACGGCCAGCGCATCCAGACCACTCAGGGTCAGGATGTCCGACGGTGTTTTCGGCACACGCGGCACTTTTCCCTCCGCCCTTTGGGCAAAGAGCCGGATGAAGTCCTCATCCGTGCCACAGCAGCCACCGATGATATTGACCAGTTGCTCATCCATCAGCTGCTCCATCTGCGGTGCCATTGTCTCAGGTGTCTCGTCATAGAGGCCCATGGAGTTGGGAAGTCCGGCATTGGGATGTGCGGAAACATAGCATGTCGCCTTTTCAGCGAGGTCGCGCAGGAAAGGTTTCATCTGCGTCACTCCGAAGGAGCAGTTGAGTCCGACGGAAAGCAAGTCGTAACTGCTGACGCTGGCCAGGAAAGCATCAAGGGTCTGTCCGCTCAGCGTGCGTCCGGCCAGGTCGCTGATGGTCACCGACAGCATGATGGGCAACTGCCTGCCAGCCTTTGCCATAGCCTGCATGGCTGCGTCGATGGCCGCCTTGGCATTGATGGTGTCAAAAATGGTCTCTATCAGGAACACATCGATACCGCCCTCGATAAGTGCCGAAGCCTGTTCGAAATAAGCCTCTAGAAGGGTGTCGTAGTCGATGGCACGTGCTGCCGGGTCGGACACATCAGGACTCATCGAGCAGGTCTTGTTCGTTGGTCCGACAGAGCCCGCCACCCATCTGGGATGCTCCGGGGTTGCATACTCATCGGCAGCCTTTCGGGCCAGACGCGCCCCTTCGAGCGCCATCAGCCTGCTGAAATTCTCCAAATGATAGTCGGCCTGAGAAACGCGTTGTGAACTGAATGTATTGGTGGTGATGATGTCTGCTCCTGCCTCAAGGTATTTGCGGTGGATCTCGCCGACCACGTCAGGGCGCGTGAGATTGAGCACATCATGATTGCCCTTGATGAGCATGGGATTGTCGCGGAACATGTAGCCATGGTAATCCGCCTCTTTGAGGGAATAGCGCTGGAGACGGGTACCCATCGCTCCGTCGAGGATGACGATGCGATGCTGAAGAGTCTCCTGTAGTGTCATCTTTGCCACGTCTTTTAGTAAATTTTCTTTGCCCTGTCCATCTCGCGACGATCCTCCTTTTCCTTGAGGGTCTGCCGCTTGTCATACAGCTTCTTTCCCTTGGCCAGGGCGATATCCATCTTCGCCCTTCCGTGCTCATCTATGAACACCAATATGGGGATGATGGTGAATCCGGGTTGCTTGGTTGCTTCTGCCAAACGGCGGATCTCGCGCTTGGTGAGCAAGAGTTTCCTATCGCGCCGCATCTCATGATTGCTGTATGAACCGTAGAAATAGGGGGAGATACTCATGCCCTTGACCCACATCTCGCCGTTGATGATGGTGCAATAGGTGTCCACCAGTGACGCCTTTCCCAATCGGATGGACTTGATTTCGGTGCCGGTGAGCACAATGCCTGCCGTGAAAGTCTCGACGAGGAAATACTCAAACGAGGCCTTCTTATTCTTTATCTGCACAGGACTCTTTTTCCTGAGAAGCTGCTGTTCCTTGTTCATCTGCTAATCTTTCACAATGGTGACAAACTGGTCGAGGTGCTCGTCAAGATAGTAGGCCACGGCGTTGGTCCACTCTTCCTCATTCTCCACGAAATCATCGTCGAAATCGTCAAACTCTGGAAACTGCTCATAGAGTGCCATGAACTCGTCGTCGGTGAGTTCTGCCTCAATGGCCTCATGGTGGTGTGAGTATGACTTATGCGCTTTGTTGAGCATGCTTGCCAGCCCATGGATTCCCCAGTTGCGCATCATGCGCGAGAACGGGTTTTTGAAAATGAAAGCCCCGTATCCGTCGTGGATAAGTTGGATAAAGCCCCCTTCCATCACCTCATCCCTGAGGATGATATAAGCCAGGAGGGTCACCTGGTCGGCACTCAGCTCCGCCATCGTGTCGGCATTCAGCTCATCACCGATGGATGCATAAATGGCCTTAACGACCACATCAATAAACGCGTCGAAATCCTTCTCAGCTGCCTCAGCCAACTGTTTGTCCTTGACAATCACCTCTTTCATAACAGTCACTATCCTATTGAGCGTGCAAAGTTACAACTTTTTTTTCACACGCGCAATGATATGTGCACAAAAGAAGTTTTTACCGCTGAAGTTGGGTCATTTGTAGTTGATGACAGAAGTGGAATTGGGAATTTTGGCGCTCTGCAATTTCCCGTCGATGGTGATTGAAGCGGAAGCGTTGACCAGTTGCACCTCATATTTACCCTTTGGCGTGCTCTCTTCGACCTTCACGGGAATCCGCATGATGACGCCCTCCTTCTCTTTGACTTTCTTGCCCGACATGGAGAATACCACGAGACGGAATTTTCCGTTTGACAGTGCCCTACACATGACCGTCAACCCCGCCAGCCGCTCTGTGACATCTGGGTCGACACTTCTTTTTCCATTTCCATCCAAAGAAAAACCATCGGGCAAGATGATATCCGCCTGAAAGCCATTAACCTCATCCTTGTTGGTCATGCAGACCTCCAACTCATTTTTCTCTCCCCATTTCAGATCATTCACCGTGACGATGACGTCGTCTGCAAAAGCCTGCAATCCAGTGAATGCCAACAATAATAATATCAGATATTTACGCATACAACTATTTGTTTTTAAAAGATTCATTTTCCTTGCTTTTTTCTGAACTCATCCAGTTGTTTGAAGCAATGTCTGTCGATGAGTTGCTGCAGATGACGGTCGGGGTTGCGGCGGATCAGGCATTTGTGGTCGAACACCATCATCACCCCATTTTTCTTCGTGTAGGGCTTCCATTTCGGCAGTCCTTTGATATTGGGGTCGCCCGTATGCGCGAACTGTGCCCATGCGCTGCTCATGAGGTCGGCCAGTTTCAGGTCTTCCGCCGTGGCTTCCGGGAGTTCGTTTTTGGAGTGATGCAACGTGTTGAAGCAGAATTTCAGTTCATGTCCATGCTGTGAGGCCTTGGTCAGCGGCGACCTCCAGGTGAACATATAGGTGTAGGTCCTCGCGTTCCTGCTCTCCGCTATCTCATCGGCAGTGATCAGTGTCTTGGGCCGGAAGAGCCAGTCAATGCTGAGCAAATCCTGCGGAATGGCATCCGGATACGCCTCTTTGAAAGCCTGAATGTACTCATCGGTATCCGAGCCAAAGGTGGGCAGCAATGCTTCCCTCGCCTGTTCGAAGGTCATGGGCTGCTGATAGGCAAGTCTTTGGAGTTCATTGAACGTTGTACCGATAATGATGGGAATGTCATTGGAAATGGCCGCAAATCCCGGTTGGAAAGGTTGCTGCAACAAGGTTGTCCCGTCGGGTGTCGGTCCGAAGCCCCACATCATTGGTGTGCCCGGTCTTCTTGTTCCTATGCTGGCAGCCATCGCCCTTTGTCCCGCCTCATAGAGTTGCTTGTAGGGCACCTCCTTGATGCGGTCGATATTGTCGGTGCTGATACCCAATTCCTTGAGCACGGCGGCACCCAGTTTCTCACTCATCTCCTTGGTGTTCACATTGAGGATGGTACCGCTCAGGATGATGGCCTTGTGGAAAAGCCCCTTTGCAGGAGGCATACAGAGCAGGGTGCCCACTTTTCCTCCCCCACCCGACTCACCAAATATGGTGACGTTGTCAGGGTCGCCACCGAAATTACGGATGTTGTCCCTCACCCATTTCAAGCCAGCCACGACATCAAGCATGCCGACATTGGCTGAGTTCTTGTATTTCTCCGAACAAGCCGACAGGTCAAGAAACCCAAGTATATTGAGTCTGTGGTTGACGCTCACGACCACCACATCCTTCTTGGCCAGTCCCATCCCCGGGTTCCATGCAGAGGTGCCCGAGTCAAAGCCTCCGCCGTGCAGCCACACCATCACGGGTTTTCTTGCCTTTTGGTCCGTGGTCCACACATTGAGCACACATGAGTTTTTCTCAGACATCTCAGCCTCGCTGAGCGTCCTTCCACCCACGTTCTGCATGGCCTGCGGTCCCCAGTGGTCGCAGATTCTGATGGTATCCCAGCGGTCGACAGGCAGTGGTGGTTGGAATCTCTCCACCTTGGCGTAAGGTATGCCGAGGAAAGCCTGGGTTCCCTCCTGTTCGAATCCCTTCACTTTTCCCGATACCGTATTGACCACCAATGAATGGGGGTCGTCGCCCTCCTCCGCAGATAGACTCATCTGTGTTTTTGAGTTCAGCACTCCCGCGCACATTGCCATCAGGCCCACAACCACGAAATAACGAAATTTGCTCATAGGAATGAAATTGTTTGTGCAAATGTAGTCATAATTCGGGAATTATGTATCTGAAAGGATAAAAATGTGGTAAAGAAACGGGCGTGACTGCACTTTTGTTGCAATTATCAAAACATGATAATTCTTTTCCTCTGGCAGGATTGTGTCCATCAACGACGAAGGAATCTTCATTTTTATCTATTTTTTCATGAGCGAGGTGGTTTTTTATTTTCTCTGAGCACACCTGTCCGAAATGAAGAGATGACCAAAAAACGCTTCGCTTCGGAAAAAAAATAGAAAAAACATTCTTGGATGACATTCGCTAAACGCAGATGCTTGCGAAAAAGTGCCAAGGCACTCGAAAAAAGGACGAAAAAGATACCAGGGGTGGGTCAGGGGTGGTACTGTAACTTCATGGATTTCAGAAAATAGCCCCCCACCCCAACCCCTCCCCTTAGGGGAGGGGAGCTCCATTCGACTCACAGCATTCTATTTTTGACTTTTTAAAGGGGGCTCAATTTACTTCTTCAGCATCTTGTTGACTTCAGACTTGTCTATCACCACATAGATGGTATCAATGACATGGCCTTGGGGATTGCCGCTGCCACGCATCACATTGGCAAAGTCCTTGTCCAACACTTCGACGTTATCCACAAAATAGTCGAACCTGCCACGGTTTTCAAACCAGTTCCATCCTTGCACGCGATGGTATTTGATTTTGATCTTCCAGCCCTCCACCTGAGCCTTCTGCAAGAGGGAGATCAGACTGTCCTGGTCATTCCGGTCATTGTCAAACGAAAATTCAAATGGTTCGCCAGCTGTGTTCATTCCTGTCTGTGTCAGGTTGAGTCGTCCGTCCCAGGAGTCCCAAATCAACCCTGACTTGGCGAATTCCGTGAGTGTGCCTACTTTCTCACCTACTGAGTAATTCTCCTTGCACGACACGAGGATCATGCAAAACAAGAAGAAGCCTACAAAATACTTCACTGCTGTTTTCATATTGATCATTAATTTCACCCAACACGTCTCTGTGACATGTTTTCACCTTGCAAAAATAATGCTTTTCCATGAATCATGAACTGCTCAGAAAGTTTTTTTGTCACGAATTATCGAATTCAAGAATTTCCTTTGCTCCCCAATTCTCTAATTCTCTAATTCGGGATGTTGTTTTTGTCACGAATTATCGAATTCAAGAGGGGACTCAGTTATTCATCATCATTTCGAGCAGATGGATGCCGGCACCCGATTTTTGCTGATTCGAGAGCCGTTTGAGAAAGACTTCGTCAGACCAGAGCGGCAGCTCCCTCCCCGCATAAATGTCGGCCAACTTTTTTATGCTGCACTGTCTCATTCCCTCCACATGCAACACAGGCTGCGTAGGACAGGAGGCCGCTACATTGAAAATGCCATCTGCAACATCATCCACAGGCGCCCATGCCATCTCCATGTGCGATGAAGATTCCGGGCATCCGCCTAACTCCATCATGACCTGCAACAGAGAAGACAGCATGTTCTCTGATATGTTATAAGGAAACTTTCCGTCCTTTGAGCGAGGCGCAAGATAACCCACCCGGATGATGTTGGCCATCAGTCCACCATCGACGACCCGTTGCAGAATCTCCCTCTCCGCCAAGAATTTAGAGTAGGAATACTGGTCAGTCAACTGCTGATGGATATACAGTTCCTGAGGAGAAATCTGCAACAGTTCGCCAGCGGGTCCAACACCTGCAATGCTCAGTGTGGAGATATGGATGAGTCGAGCTCCCGTCGCACGGCACAACTCAGCCAGGTGGTCGGTGCCCCGGACGTTCACCTCCATGATATTGTCATCTTTGCTGAAATAGCGCACATCCGCCGCGCAGTTGATGACGATGTCGAAAGGAGCGAGGTCGCTGACAGCCATCGTCGAGGGTCGGGTGATGTCGCCACAAACGACCCTCACCTTCTCTGTATCCAAAGATTGTTGTGGAAAATAGAACGTCCACCGGCTGCGAAGTCTCTCCCAAGCCTCTTGCTCATCCCTGCCGCGCACCAAACAGGTCACCCTCCACGTATGAGCCGCCAAAAAGCGTTCCAGCACATGGATGCCCAGAAACCCCGTCGCCCCAGTTAGCAACACTGTTCCGCCATCGGGGTATGCCTCACCATGGGGCGTGCTCCCTTTTGTCAACAACTGATGAATGCCATCATAGTCGTAAGCCCCGATATCAAATCCATCGCTCTCATCCGTCCGTTTGGTACATCTGCACAGCAATCTCGGTGTGGGATTCGAGAAAATGTCGGCAAAAGCGACCGAGATGCCTTTTTTTCTTGCCTCTGCCACCAACTGCATGGCACTGAGCGACGTGCCCCCCATGGCAAAGAAATCATCCGTGGCACCGATGCGCTCCAATCCCAGCACATCCGCCATCAGTGTGCACATCATCCTTTCTGCGCTATCCGCCGGAGCAACGGCAACGTCCTGCCGTCTGACCACATGAAGTTGTTTCCTGTCCACTTTTCCGGAAGGCGTCAACGGCATTCGCTCCAACCTTACTAACTGTTGGGGAATCATCTGGGGAGGCAGCGAATCGTGGAGTTTTTTGATCACATCCTCTTCAGAGATTGCACTTTTGGCAGTGAAGAAAGCATGGATTTGCGATTTGCCATTCACCTCCTCGGCAACCGCTGCGGCACTGCTGACCCCCGGAATGGCCGATATATGCTGTTCTATTTCCTCCAAAGAGATACGCATGCCATCGATTTTCACCTGATTGTCCAGGCGTCCCACGAACTCCAGCAGGCCATCTTCATTCCATCTCGCAAGGTCACCCGTATGATACACCCTCCCATGATAGAATCCACAGGCGGTGAACTTTTTCTCGGTGAGTTGGGGGTCGTTCCAATAGCCAGCAGCCATCTGGGGGCCCGCCAGCCACAATTCCCCCACGGCCCCCTGCGGCAGCAGACAACCAAAAGGATCCACCACGAAGGCATGGCAGTTGTCCAAGGGAAGTCCGATGGGGATAGGGTCGTACACCTTTCCCTTCTCCAGTTCGCAATATGTCGCATCCACGGTGAACTCCGTCGGACCATAAGTGTTGTATATCCTTCCACAGATTGCCGGAATCGACGTCAGACGCTCCCCACCAAGACATAAATAGTCCATGTTTATCGGATGCGCCTCCGCCAGGGCCACGCCCAACCGGGTGGTGAGGCATCCGCCTGTGATATGTTGCCGCTGCAAGAAAAGAGCCAGTTCATCCAGGTCGGTCCGCACCTCCTCGGGAACCATCACCACACATCCTCCCACGGTCAACACAGGAAACAGGTCTTCCACGGAAGCATCGAAAGCCAATGTTGAGTGACATGCTATGCGGCTGTTGCACGACAACGGCCATCGCCTGACGCAGAAACGGATGAGGTTGACCAGTCCGACATGTCTGACCATCGCCCCTTTAGGCATGCCCGTTGATCCCGACGTATAGATCATATAAGCCATGCCCTGCGGAGAAGAATTGTCGATAGGCGGACCTGGCGCATCCGACGCGACAGAAGTCCTGACATATTCGGCATCAATGACAACTCGGATCCCAGCATCTCGGATGATATGCTCCCTGCGTTTGGGAGGCAGATGCTTGTCGATGGGCACATAAGCGGCTCCTGCACGCATGATGGCAAGAGCAGCAACGAGAAACTCACAGCACGGGGTTGTGTCAATCCCCACGAATGAGTTTTCCCCCACCCCATCCTTCAACAATCTGTGGACCAACACACGCGACTGCCGTTCCAATTCTTTGTAGGTCAGCGCATGGACGCCATCACTGACAGCCATCGCATCGGGGGTTGTCTCGGCCTGACAGAGAAACATGCCCACCACCGTGAGAGTCTGATCAACATCTGTGTGTTCACCCGCCGACAACCGTAAGATTTGGGCTTTCTGACCTTCGTCAATCAACTCAATCTCCCCGACCGGCCTGTTCTCATCTGCCATCAGTTCATCGATACAATGACGCAGGGCATCGCACAACCGCTTCAAGTCAGCCAACTCATACAAGGCATCACTGGCCTCCACCCGCACATCATATTCCTCCCCAGAGGAATAGACCATCACGCTGAGATCACTTTGGGAGTCCTGCCTTGGCAACTGCCTCCCCTCGAACCTACGTCCGTTGATGACCGTCTGTTCCAAAATCCCGTTGCTTTGGAAGCCAAAAGTGATTTTGGGAACGACACCCATATCGGCACAGAAATGCGTAAATGGGTAAGTTCTGTGACGGTGGATGTCCATCAGGCGTTTTCTCACCTGTGCCATCAGCATGGTAATCGTCATGGAAGGGTCGATGTCAGCGACAAAGGGGATGGTGTTCACAAACATGCCATAAGCCCCTGCCAGTCTTTTGTCATACCGTCCGTGGTTCAGTGTACAGAACGTCACTTTGGTCTGATGAGACAGTTTGCTCAGTGTCAGGCAGAAGGCGGACATCAGAAAGTGGTATGGGGAAACCTGATGTGCGGCGCACCACTCATCAACAGCGCCCATGTACAAGGAGAATTGTTGCGATATGCCCTTGCCACCGTCGCTGTTCCCCTTTTGTGAGAGCCGCGTGACCTCCGCGTCGGAAAAAAGTGTCAGGAAAAAGTCCTTCGCACGAACATAGGCGGCAGAGCCGAGACCCTCCTGTTCACGCTGTGCCCAGTCGAAAAGTGTCATGGCAGGCATCTTCAGTGGTTGCCCCATATAGGCGGCAGGAAGGTCGGATCCTATCAGCCGTCCCGCAATGGTGAATCCGTCGGCAATACTGTGATGAAGGTCGCTCAGCAGCAACACTTGCGTGTCGGTTTCCACCACTACGAACCTGCATAGCGGCTGATGAGAGAAAAGATGAAAAGGACGCACGAAGCCTTTCTTTATGTACAATTCCGCCTCTTTGTCCGTCATTCTGGAATGAACGACAGGTATCCCCATCGCCTCATCGACATACTGCACAACTGTACCGTCTTCGGTCCTGAGAAACTGCACATGCAGTTCCTTCCGCGTCACGCAAATTCGCCTGACAGCATCCAGGAGCCTGTCCGCCGAGATGGTCTTGTCAAAGACGATCACCGAAGGCAGGTTCCATGCTGTGGAAGCCGGAGCGCAACTGCAGGAAAGCAGGATTCCCAGTTGTGAGTCAAGCAACGGATATGTTTTCATACGAGGCAGGCAATATTGACGAATCGCGATACAAAGGTAAGGCAAATCGGCAGGATAAAGCTGCAGCTCGTAATAAAGATTGTTAAACGATGGCAGATTGAGAATTTATGGTCACGAATAAGAATTAGAGAATGTTTCTCAACACAGAGGAACAAAGACACAGAGATTTTAGGGATTTCATGGAAAGGATCGTGCGAGAATGGGCCCAACTCTCACGATTATTCGGGATGTTTTTTTGTCACGAATTAGAGAATTGGAGAATTATTCTGAAAGGGCCATTCGATAATTCGGGACATGCATCTTCGGGGCATTCTTTTTCGACAAATTCGATAATTCGGGACATGCATCTTAGGGACATTCTTATTCGACAAATTCGATAATTCGGGATGTTTTGTCACGAATTAGAGAATTGGAGAATTTTTCTTATAAGGGTTATTCGGGCGTTTGGGATTAAAAAGTTGGGGGAGTTCTTCTGATTTAGAAAATAAATGAGTACCTTAGCGCGCTATTGGTTGAGAAGTTCTGGATGAGGACTGACCATTGGAGGAAAAGACATTCAATCACATAAATTATCAACATGAAAAAATTCATTACTTTCGTCCTGCTGCTGACCGTCTTGGTCGCACAGGCACAGACATCGAGACAATTCACCCTCAACCTCACGGAGAGCGGAGACGCCCAGATGGTGGCATTCCTGCCCGACAAGCCATCCGGCAAGGCCATCGTAGGCATTCCCGGCGGAGGGTATTCGATGCTCTCCAACACCCACGAAGGCACACAATGGTCGGGTTGGCTCAACCAGCAAGGCATCGCCTATTTCGTGGTCAACTACCGTCTGCCCAATGGCGACCGCAGCATCCCCATCGGTGACGTGGAGAAAGGTTTCCGCATCGTGCGCGACTCCGCTGCTGTCTGGGGCATCAATCCCCGTGACGTAGGCATCATGGGCTTCTCCGCCGGCGGTCACCTGGCCTCCGTCATCTCCACCATGTCAGATTATGAGGTGCGCCCCGACTTCTCCATCCTGTTCTATCCGGTCATCTCCATGGATGAGCGCGTGTCGCACAAGTATTCCTGCATCAATTTCCTCGGAGAGGAAGGGCATAAGAATCCCGAACTGGTGAAGAAATATTCCACCCAGAATGCTGTGAAGCGCCATCTGACGCCTCCCGCCATCATCATCACCGCCAATGACGACCGACTGGTACCCCCTGTCACCAACGCCATCGCCTACTACAGCGCCATGCGCAATGCCGGCAACGAATGTACCCTGCATGTCTATCCCAGCGGTGACCACGGTTTCGGTGTCGGCCCCTGGTTCAAATACCATGACCAGATGCTGGCGGATTTGGGCAACTGGCTCAATCACCTCAAGACCCCGAAAGCAGACGCCATCCGTGTGGCATGCATCGGCAACAGCATCACCGACGGCCACGGCATAGAGATGGCTCCCCAGCATGGTTATCCCGCCCTTTTGCAACAAAAACTTGGTGACAACTATTGGGTGAAGAATTTCGGTGTGAGTGCCCGCACCATGCTCAACAAAGGCGACTTCCCCTATATGAATGAGATGGCCTGGCGTGATGCCTTGGCTTTCAACCCCGACATCGTCATCATCAAACTGGGCACCAATGACTCCAAGCCACAGAACTGGCAGTATGGTTCAGAATTCAAGCAGGACCTGAAGCAGATGATCACCCAACTCTGTCCCAGTCTGGCCACCCCAGCCAAGAAGAAAGGCAAGAAAGCCAAGGTCTCTGCGCCCATCAAGCCGCAGATTTACCTCTGCACGCCCATTCCGGCATTCAAGTCAACTTGGAACATCAATGACTCTGTCATCGTCAATGGCATCATCCCCATCCAGCAGGAGGTGGCCAAGGAATATGGGCTGAGTGTGATTGACCTCCACACCCTCTTCGCCGAAGATGGTGACAAGGTGCAGCCCGATGGCATCCACCCCAACGACAAGGGAGTGCGCAAGATGGCGAATATCATCGCAGAGGCCATCAAGGGATGATTTTGCCTCATCCGCCGATGATGACATGGAAGCCAAGGGCGGAGAGGATGGAAACGGATTTTTGCAGGGTATCATCGGAAGGAGCGGCCATGGGAATGCCCTCCGGATTGAATACCGAGCCCATGCGGCGGTGCTTGTCCCTGCCCACATCATGATAAGGCAACAGATGAACGACAGGATTTTTCCCAGGCAACGACCTGAGGAAAAATCCTGTTTTTCTGATATTCTCCTCATCGGCATTGATGCCCTCAATGAGGGGTATGCGTATGGAGAAATCATGACTATTTTGGGACAACCACCGGATATTGTCGAGAATGAGCTGGTTGGACACGCCGGTATAGCGCTGATGTTTTTTATCATCCATCAGTTTCAGGTCAACCAGCAGCAGTTCACACTCCTTCGCCACTTCACTGACCACCTGCTGAGCCGCATAGAGGGAGGTGTCCACAGTGCGGTGGAATCCCCTCCTGCCGAGTTCGCGGAGCAATTTTAGGGTATATGAAGGATGCATCAGGGGTTCGCCTCCGCATAGTGTCACCCCGCCACCGCTGTCCTCCATGACATCACGTTCCTTCTCTATTTCCTCCATCAGCGCCTCCATCGTCCACACCCTGCCGCATATCTCCAGTGCCATGGTGGGACACTGCTCCGCACATTTGCCGCAAAGTGTGCAGTCTTGCTCACTGCGGATGATGCCTTCGCTCCCCCATTCCAGTGCCTGATGCGGACAAATATCCACGCATCCGAGGCATCCCATACAGCGGCCCTGTTTGTAGAGCAACTGTTGATGGGCCGACCAGGACTCCGGGTTGTGGCACCACACACATCTCAGCGGGCAACCCTTCATGAATATGGTTGTCCGTATGCCAGGACCGTCATTGATGGCATAGCGTTTGATGTCGAAAATCAGTGTTGTATCCGTGGCAGCCATCTACATCTCCTCGTTCTGCGTCCGGGCAATGATTTCGTTCTGCAACTGCTCGGTCATGTCGTTGAAGTAGTCGGAATAGCCCGCCACGCGCACCAGGAGGTCGCGGTAGTTCTCCGGATGCTGCTGGGCATCTAAGAGCGTCGACGTGTCCACCACATTGAACTGGATATGGTGTCCGCCGAACTTGAAATAGGTCCGGATCAGACTGGCCAGTTTTCTCATATCCTCATCACGCCGGAGCAAGGCAGGCACGAGGCGCACGTTGAGCAGTGTGCCCCCACTCTTTGTCTGGTCAAGTTTTCCCAAAGACTTGATGACAGCCGTTGGTCCGTGGCTGTCGGAGCCATGTGCCGGTGAGGTGCCATCGCTGATGGCGAAATGAGCCAACCGTCCGTTGGGCGTTGCCCCGCACACAGAACCGAAGTAATTGTGGCAGGTGGTGCTGAGCATGTTGAGATGCGTCTCTCCCCCTCGGGTATTGGGTCTTCCATCGATTGCCTTTACCAAATCCTCATAAATGCGCACGGCGATGCTGTCGGCATATTCATCATCATTGCCAAAGAAAGGCGTATGATAGCGGATGTACTGCCTCATCACCTCATGACCCTCAAAATTGTCAGCCACGGCCACCAGCATCTCGTCCATCGAGTAGCGCTTCTCCTCAAAAACATGTTTTTTCAAGGTCGTGAAACAATCGGTGAGCGTGCCCAAGCCCGTACACTGGATATACGTGGTGTTGTAGCGCGCCCCTCCGCTGTAATAGTCCTTTCCCTTCTCGATGCAGTCATCGATGAACAGGCTGAGGAAGGTGGCCGGAGCATACAGCGAGAACATCCGTTCGATATAGTTGTTCACCGACAGTTTCAGATTGACGAAATAGGTCATCTGCCGGTGCCAAGCCTCATAGAGTTGCTCAAACGAGGTGAAGGCCCTTGGGTCACCCGTTTTTAGACCGAGTGTTTTCCCTGTCTCGGGGTCGATGCCATTATAGAGGGTGATTTCCAGGATTTTGGGCGTGTTGAGATAGCCAGTGAGGAGATATGCCTCCTTGCCGAAGGCACCCACCTCGATACATCCCGAACACCCGCCCTCACGTGCATCCTCAGCGGTCTTTCCGGCACGCATCATCTCTCGGACGTAGGCATCGGGGTTGAAGACAGACGGATAGCCATGGCCCTGCCGGATGACCCTGATGCCCTCGAGCAGGAAATCATCAGGCGTGTTGCCAGCGATGTGGATGCTCAGACCGGGCTGCAGTTGATGGAGTTCCTCCTGGACCTCCAGAATGATGTATGAAAGCTCATTGGCCGCACTGTCACCATTTTTGTCGATTCCTCCGATATTGATATTGGTGAAGTCGTTGTAGGTGCCTGACTCCAGTGCCGTCACCCCCACCTTTGGCGGAGCAGGCTGGTTGTTGAACTTGATCCACAGGCAAGAAATGAGTTCCTTGGCATCATCCCGTGTAAGGGAGCCGTCTGCCAATCCCTTTTGATAGAAGGGGAAAAGATGTTGGTCGATATGACCCGGATTCATGGAATCCCATCCGTTGAGTTCTGTCACAGTGCCGAGATGCACGAACCAATACATCTGTATGGCCTCCCACAGGTCGCGTGGCGCATGAGCCGGAACCCAATGACAGACCTCAGCGATTTTCTTCAGTTCCCGTTTCCGTCGAAAATTGGTTTCCACCTCAGCCATTTTCTCCGCTAATTGGGCATGCCTTTCCGCGAAGAGAATGGCAGCATCGCAAGAGACCTCCATCGCCTCCAGTTCCTGCTGTTTGTCGGTAGCCTCAGGGTCATAGATGAAATCCAAGGTCTCTATCCGTTTCCGGATTCTTTCCTTCACGTCGAGCAGTCCTTCGCGGTACATCTTACCGTCCATGGCGGTATGTCCGGCAGCCCGCTGTTCCATGAACTCCGTGAACACCCCCGCGTGGTAAGCCTCCTCCCATTCTTCCGACACATGGGAGAAAATGCGCTCCCGCTGCGTCTTTCCCTTCCAGTATGGGATGACCTCCCGCTGATAGGTGTCGATGTCCTCCTGACTGATGAAGTATGGCTGCAGTTTCCGTTCGTTGAGGGTGTGGAGGTCCTCGACGGAATGGCAGGTGAGCTCAGGGAATGTCGGCACCGCCTTGGGCCTCGGTCCCCGCTCTCCCACTATCAGTTCATCCTCACCGATGTAGATGGTTTTGTTCTTGCAGATCTCATAGAAATTCCCCGCCCTCAGCATGGCAATAGGCATGGTGCCATAGTTTTCCTTATAGAAAGCAGTCTCGATGAGTGCCCTCTCGATGCTCAGGGTGGTAGGCGTCTGCATGTTCTGCTCTCGCAGCCGCCTGATGCGGGCATTCATGCCCTTGTCATTTTCTGGATGTTTCATGGGTTGATTCGGGATTGTCCCCGATAAACATATTTTGCGTTTTGTTCAACGATGGCTTTGAGAAGATTATTTCCTCCGTTGCTCAGACTTCCCTGATAGTCAGCATATACATATCCCAGTGGTCCTGAGATGTTGCCGATCTGGTCTGCTGTCCATGGATTGAGAATGGCTGCATAGGAAGCAGGACTGTTGGAGAGGCTGAGGAAAGTATATACAAAATGGTATCGGCTGGTGTTGCTGCTGGCCAAAGAGAGAGAGGCAGCAATCTGCGATTTCTTGGTGTCGGTGCTGCTGTTGTAGGCATCCTCCACACTTGCCCGGCATTCCACCCAATTCCCTTCCAGTGTCATGCCGCATGAGAAGTCACTCACCACACCATTGTCAGGCCAGTTTTCGATGATGGCCCCATAGACAACATCACGGTAGCCATTGCTGCTGTTGCCGTATGGATTTCTACTGACGATGGACACCTTTCCCCGTACATCATCCAACGTATGGTTACCTCTGACGCTTGGCATGATATAAGGGCTGCGCGACGCATCCGAGAAGCACTCCCTCATGCTTGCCCTCCATGTCTCACTGTAATCGGTGAGGGAGGTGAGAGAATGGGAATCCTCTTTCTGCATGATGACCGACACCGCCTCGCTGGGGTTGTTCTTGACAAAGTCGATGAGCACGTCGATGGCATCCTTGAATTTCACCCCTGTAGACACCATTCCATGGTAAATGGTGAGGTTATCGAGTTGGATTTCACTCTCTGAACTGGCATTGTAGCGCGGTCTGAGGTCGAAAGCCCTCACGCCGTTGGCCAGGAGTCCGGCCAAGTCCTCACTCTGGCATTTTGCTGCAGAAATCGACTCGCTGCTGGTGCATGCATTGTGAGCACCTGGTGTGGACAACATGCTAAAAAAGACATTTCCCGGCAAGGTGCTCATCCACAGGTTGGACGGTTGGGTGACTGTGAATTGCAAGATGTTGACATTCTGTGCGCTGATTTGGCCAAAATGTTGGCTGTAGTATTTCCCATCAGCCGTATGAATAGTCACGAGCACTCCTTCTGTCAGTGTATGAGGCAAGAGATAAACGGTGTATGAACTCATCCCGTCGCCTCTCACAGTGACCACATCACTCTGCAAGGAAGCGGCATAGGTGCTTGCTTCGCCTGCCGGGTAGGAGTATGTGAAGTTCTCCCCTTTTCTCACGATGGTCATCGGACCTGCGATGGCTGTATGGTCGGACGCATAGACACTCACACTCTCGACGTTGTCAAAGGGCACCTGAACTTGTAATGTCGTCACCCATTCAGCCATGTCATAATGGGAGCTGACATCCTCATGAGTGAGGGTGCAGGTTGCACTGCCGAGAATATAGCCAGCACCTACAGTGTTCTCCTCGGCCGACTGCTCCGCAGCCACCAAAGCATCTAGTTGGGCATAGGTATATGTCATATCGACATATCTCTTTTCAAAATTTCCCAAAATGACATTGACCAAATAGAGCACATCCGTCACGGTCAGTTTGCCATCGTCATTCATGTCTGCCAGAGGCATCTCACAGATCTGGTTGCCGTGCAGAATCATATTCACCATCAGCATGACGTCCGACACGGTGAGTTTTTTATCGCCGTTGATATCACCCACGAGTTTTCTCAGACTCTCTATCAGGTCGGCTATCTCCTGGTCCTCTGCATCAAGGCCATCGGTCTCGGGGTCATAAAAGCGTGTGATCTCGATACCGTCGGGAGCATAGCAAGTCCAGTGAGCATTGCGGAGCGGATCTCCCTGATTTTTTATGCCATACTGCCATGTGCCCACCTGGTCGGCACCGACGCGCACATAGATGATGTTCTGATACAGTCCCTCTTGGAACGCGGTGAGCGCACCAGTCTGATTGTTGGGATAGTTGTTGCCATCGATGGCAAATCCTGTAGATGCCGATGTCGGTTGCTCATAGACACTACACAACTGCACTTTCGTGTCACCGAAATAGAGATAGACAGGCGGACTGTCCGCTTTTTGGGTGTGTAACGGATAGGCAACATCGTTGGAAGCCATGCGGTGGAACGCCTGAATGGAGAAGCGGTAGATGCCCGGCGCAGTGATGTCGAACGAGCCGCTCATCACCTCGCCAGTTCCCTGGAATTGCTCCGCCGTCTGGGTTGGTTGGGCTTTAAGGTATGTCTTCGTAGTGAGGCCTTCGGTCTCATCAGCCAAGGCAACACACTCCTGACGCAACTGCTGCATGTCCGACCCGTGTTCAGAAGGAGAGACAACCATCCACCCGCTTACCCCATTATCAGAGCCGGAGCCGTTGGTCATAAGGTTGCCTTCCCCGTCGATGGTCACATAGAGACCATTCTGCTGCGCACTGGCCAGCAGGATGGTTTTTCCATTTGCGATGAAGTGCCACATGGATTTCTCCTCTGCTGCTGTCCAGTCGGTATAGGCTTCATTATCTATGTTATAGAGATAAAGTCCATTGTCAGCAAACTGTATGGTTGTGTTGTTGCTGCCATCGGTGGCTATGACTACGGGGAGTCCCCACTCATCCACAATGGCATGTGTTCCCCATTGATTGCCCCTTGCAAGATAACGGCCATCATATGTGCGAAGGAAATAGGTGCCGTTGAACACAGGAATGGTGGTCAGTGAGAGCTTCTGATCCTTGTTGGCCTCATGCCCCTCGTATCCGATGGCCCCGGCAGGTATCAGCAACGTATAGGTGGTCTGAGGCATCAAATCAGGGACAAGGAATGAGAATCCGTTGTCAGTTGCAGTCAATTCCAATGTCTTTCCGTTGAGGGTGACGCTGCTGAAATCTGTTTTGAGCACCGCATCGGGGTCGTTGGTAGAAAGATCGTTGAAAGAGATGCTGACCCTCTGACCCGGCTGCACATATTTGGCGTTGGTGGTTGCCTCCCCGATTTGGTATACGTAGGAAGTGGGATTGAAGGTAATCTTTACTGCTTCCGAAGATTTCAGGTATAAATTCCCAGCAGTCAGCTCAAGCACCCCGCCTTTTGTAGTTTTCATTTCATCGGTCACAAGAGCGGCAGGGTCCTGAGTAAACGAAACCACCGTCTCTCCATCAACGGAGAGCAGATATTCGCCTGCAATCGATACGGGTACCTGATACCAGAAATCAGGCGTGACGGGAGTGGCGGGCAATTGAAATGCGCCATAACTCACATAAGGCGTTGTCATCTGACAGATGCGACGTGTTGTTACTGTGAGCCAGTTGGCACCTTCAGCGGTATTGCCCACCTCCAATATGAGTTTCTTATCGGTTACTTGGATGTCCTCCAAGTGATAAGTCTTGGGCTCATAGGCAACCAAGCCATTGTCATTGATAACCTCTGTGGGTTTGGTGATGTTGTTGGCTTTGATGAACGCGTTGAGCGTGCCATTGGGCACCACTTGGTTAATCCATGCCTGGTGGGCATGGAAGATGATATCCGCGCTGTAAATTCCATCTGCCATATCGTATTCCGACCGCATGACGGATCCTGTATAATGGTTGCCCTGATAGTATTCCGGGTATGAGTCTTGATACATACCAGTATTTCCTTCCCAGTCCTTCAGCCTGAAACTCGTTCCAGGCATCATCGATTCAGCGGCATTGTAAGCCTCGATCTTGACATGGTCGATAAAGACCTTGGCATTGTTGCCTGAACCATCTGAGATTGCCCCCAGTCCCACACAGATTTTTCCTTTGGTGGGTTCACTCAGGTGCAAGTAGATCTCATCCTCCATCCATGTCTGGTAAAGGAAGTTGTTGATGATGCCGTAATGCTCCTCGCCGGCATCACTTACAAAGCCGATGAAATTGAAACTCTGCGTGGCCGACTGATAGTTGTTGTACGCGGAATAGGAGATACGGTATTTACCGGCAGGTAGAGAGACTTGCTGCTCATAGCAGATTTTGCCACCCCAACCTGTGCTGATGCCCAGTGCTCCGCCGGAGGAATTTCCACTGGGACCGGCAGTTGGCGCATTGGCTCCATTGACCTGCCCTGTCGTTCCATAGCCGAAAGCAGCGCTTGAGGACCACGGGGCACTGGCTGTCAGTTTCCATCCTGCTATTTCGGCAGAATTGGCCTCCTGTAAAGGAGGCATGTTTTCCGATTGCCAGGAACTGCTGTCATCAAAACCTGGATTTGTCAGGTAGATGTCTGTCACATCCGTCTGCGGGAAGGCATTTGCCGCATACAGCAAAACGGATAATAGTAGTAGATATGCTTTTTTCATTGTAGTGATGGGTGAAGGGGGGGGATTGTTTCTAGGATTTCCTAGGATTTTCTAGGATTGCCTAGGTTTTTCTAGGATTTTCTAAGGATTCCTAGGATTGCCTATTATTTTCTTTTCTAGTTCTTCTAGTTTCTTTCTTAGATTTTGGTTTTCTGCTTTTAGTCGTGCGTTTTCTTCTTCGAGGGATTTGAGTTTGGCATCCTGGGCCAGCCGGTAGCCGGTGCGAGCAGCGTGCATGCGCTCCTTAATGCCGCCCTCTTTGACAAAACGCTCTTCCAATCGCTCTAAATAACTGCACATCATTTTGTCGGTCTGATGACAGAGTGTCAATGCCAAGTTGGCCATTTCTTCGTCGTTCATCTTCCCCATCAGTGGCTCATAGTCGCAGTTGTCATTATGCTTGTGACAGAACTTACGCAATCGCTGTTGACGAGGGTTGTCTTTTTGCCATACGTTCAGATGGTGGGTATGCAGATAGTCAAGATAGTCGGCACGAAGCTCCTGCAGACTGCCACGGGCAGTGTTGATCAGTTTGATTTCCATTTCCGAACTTGTCTGTCCGTCTTCGCTTCCCTCCACGATATTCTGCTTGCCACTACGAGCGGCTTGCACCATTTGGTCTACCGTTCGACTGCCATAGGCAGGGAGGTAACGGCTGCAAAACTCCACGGTCAGCTGATAGAGGGCATCACTCTTGCGATAGAAGTAGAGGTCTTTCCAAATGACAGCTCTTTTCAGCACCTCTCCTTTGGTCTCGTTATCTGCCATAGTTTCAATATAAAATATGTAGGTACAAAGATAAATCAAACTTATTGGAATTCAAAATAGAATATGCTTTTTTTGTTTCTAGAGGTATCTTTATTCCTCCTGTCTTATTCCTCTAGTTAATCACTGAATGAGAAAGTATTTGTAACAAAGCCGATAATAAATAATCAGCAAAAGAACAAGAAAATGATGAAAAGTGCATAATTTTGCACTCGAATCCACAAAACCAAACTTTTACCTACCTATAATGAAAAAAATTCTTGCATTTTTATCTGCGGCAATGTTTGTCATGGCTGCATCGGCACAAGGCGTGAAGCCCCTTCCCACCTTGCACCAGGAGGGCAAATGGCTGATGGACGAGCATGGCAACCATGTGGTGCTGCACGGCGTGATGGACACCCCCAATGCGTGGTTCAACGGTGGCCGCTGGGGATGGAGCTATAGCAGCGTGACACCCTGCATCAACTATTTCGAGAAACTGTTTACGGGTTTGGAGAAGGCCAAGTGCGACGTGTTCCGCCTGCACATGGACCCCGCCTGGACCAATGACCCCAACAAGCAGAGTGACGGCAAGGAGAGCGGCGAGGCCGACATCTCCCGTTTCAGTTCGACGCGCCTCAACACCTATCTGCGCACCCTCTATTTCCCGCTTGCCAAACGCGCCATGAACCACGGCATGTATGTGGTGGTGCGCCCGCCGGGAGTCTGCCCCGGCAACCTGAAGGTGGGTGACTACTACCAGCAGTACCTGTTGACGGTGTGGGACCTCTTCACGCAGAACGACTCCATCAAGAAATATCCCGGACAAATCAGCATCGAGCTGGCCAACGAACCCGTGAGCCTGAAGAACGCCGAGGGCAACAGCGACCCCAAGGCGCTGCACGACTACTTC
>CAMZHP010000001.1 GCA_947306845.1 uncultured Prevotellaceae bacterium | reverse complement strand
TATATACTTATTGCGAACACTGGAATACAATGCCTACAAAAGCCCACCAAGTTGACTCCATCACCAACGTTCAAAACTAAGCATTTATGAAAAAGGGAGTGCTATTCACTTTATTGTATCTATCGCTGTTGTCTGCCTGCACAGAAGACAGCAACATGGATAGCAACAACAGCCAACCTGCATCAATGGATCCAGGAAAGGGATATACCGAGCGGATGGTGAAAGTCAACCGCAACGGCAATGATGGCGGACAGGTGACACTCAGGTTTTATGATGACATGCCCCATGTGGCCTACATCTCAGCATCTGCCTACTACCACATGATGTTGCCCACAGCCACAATGACGGTAGTAAACCAAGGCGACCACTACCAATTGACAGCAGCCCATGTCACGGCAACGGTGGATGTCGTCAACGACTTGATGACCTCGGATGCCTATAGCAGTTTCGTCAGCCTGATGATTCAAGCCAACACTGGACAGGCTGGGTTTGAAATAAATTCCAGCCCCTTTCTTCAATTTGACAGTCATCTGTATGAGCCTGCAAGCACTTCTGTAACGCTGAACTTCAGGAAATACGGCATCGACCTGCACGACGACGGGAAGGAGATTTACTTCCCTTTCGCCACCATCAACGACATGTTTACCGATGCTGATTTCCGCATGGCCTGCTACGACGGGAACAGAATCCTCGTGAGCACAGACAACGACGAAGAGGGGTTGCTCTCCATTGACAAAAACTACACCGTCCCAGCCTACAAGATGGTGGAGGTGAGTGCAGACATGGCCTCATACCGCTATCATACGCTGACGACTATGGTAGGTTCTCTTGCAAACTAAAACTGGTGGACACCACCAATGGAAAAATCATTGAATTGGGAGAACATGTGAGAGACGTTGAGACCGACGACCCCATCGTCAATATTGACCTTGAAAAATATAAAATCGAAGAACAAATAACGGTAGACGGCAGAAAAGCATATATTTATGACTGGGACTTGGTAAGTTACAAGTTGGACGATCCCAAATACCGCATTGTGTTGTTGGTCACTCCCACCAAAGCCGGCCAGACTATCAAGTTGATATGCAACGGAGATGGCAATGAAGAACCGTGCTTCGATGCCCCCAACGAGAATGGCTACAACTTTGCTGAAGCCGGCTATACAAAAGGCAATGGCGACTTTGCATTTAGCACGAACATTTGCAGCGAGAACGTCATCAGCGTAGGCTCCTATGTCAACCGCATCAATTGGATAGACTATGATGGTAAAGAATGGGGAATTGGGCCGTCGAAATTGACGGGTCATGCCCAGACCGTCGGTATGATTGCCGACTACTCCAGTTATGGTGTTTCCGACAACGGTGTAGCGTGTCCCACGGTGATTGCCCCAGGAGAGGGTGTCATTTCCGGTGCCAGCAACTATGATACTGAAAAATTTTTCAATGCGGATGAGCCTGGCGTGCCAGACCCCCAAAAGGATTTAAATGTACTATGCTCTGGCGTTGATAAATACGGCAGGAAAAACTGGTTCTTAATAACGGGTGGAACATCAATGGCAGCGCCTACCGTTGCGGGCATCGTAGCCATATGGTTGCAGGCAAATCCCCTATTGACCGTCAAGGATATCAGGGAAATCATGAAGACCGCCAGCATCAACGATGAGTGGACGACCGATATTGACAAGATACCCTCGCACAACAAGGTGCAAGCTGGCTATGGCAAGATAGACTGCCTGGCAGGTCTGAAGAAGATTCTGGGCATCTCCACAGGTGTTGAGACCGTTGGGGCCGACGGGCATCGCGAGGCTTCACCCTCCACGATGTATAGCGTCGATGCGCCGGTATATAACATGATGGGGCAGCGCGTCGATAAGTCGCATAGGGGACTCCTCATCTACAAGGGCCGTAAGTACATGAACCGATGATATGGCTTTTCAAATAGACACTGGAAAAACAAAACAAAAACGTCCCTCTGTTTCACAGAATAAGCCATCCACTTGTCTGTAGTCTTTGGAGTTATAATCGTTTGCCAAGAAGTTCATGTTCTTTTTTTGCCTAAACATGCAATAAGTTTGCAGAAATATTGTTACTTTTGTGGCCAAAGAAAACAATCAAAAGAAAAAAGAAAGGAAAAAACGACATGAAAACTTACTTAGTCACTGGTGCCGCCGGATTCATCGGAGCCAATTTTGTGAAATATCTGTTGAACAAGAAATACAAGGATGAGTCCATCCGCATCGTCATACTTGACGCCCTGACCTATGCCGGCAACTTCGGCACCATTAAGGAAGACATCGACGGCGACCGCTGCATCTTTGTGAAGGGAGACATCAGGGACCGTGAATTGGCCGACAAGTTGTTTGCCGATTACGACATCGACTATGTGGTCAACTTCGCCGCAGAGAGTCATGTCGACAGGTCGATAGAGGATCCGCAACTCTTCCTCTCCGTCAATATCCTGGGCACGCAGAACCTGCTCGACGCCGCCAGAAAGGCATGGGTAACAGGCAAAGGAGAAGACGGTTATCCTGTGTGGAAAGCCGGCAAGCGCTTCCATCAGGTAGCCACCGATGAGGTGTATGGTTCACTTGGAGAAGAAGGATTCTTCACAGAGAAGACCCCACTTTGCCCCCACAGCCCCTATAGCGCATCGAAGACTGCTGCCGACCTCATCGTCATGGCCTACCACGACACCTACCACATGCCCGTGACCATCACCCGCTGCTCCAACAACTACGGTCCTTACCATTTCCCGGAAAAGTTGATTCCGCTTATCATTAACAACATTCTTGAAGGCAAGAAGTTGCCCGTTTACGGAAAGGGAGAGAACGTTAGAGACTGGCTCTATGTCGAAGACCACTGCAAAGCCATCGACCTCGTGGTGCGCGAGGGACGCGACGGAGAAGTATACAATGTGGGAGGCCACAACGAGATGAAGAACATCGACATCGTGAGGCTCACCATTAAGACCATCCATGACATGATGGCAGAGAACAAGGCCCTCAGAGAGGTGCTTCGCAAGAAAGAGTTGGATGAGAACGGCGAGATCCGCTACGACTGGATCAGCGATGACCTCATCACCTTTGTCACCGACCGACTCGGCCATGACCTGCGCTATGCCATCGACCCCACCAAGATCAAGGAAGAACTTGGCTGGGAACCCGAGACCTGCTTTGCAGAAGGCATTGTGAAGACCATCAAATGGAATTTGGAAAACCAGGACTGGATCAGGGAAGTGACAAGCGGTGATTACCAGAAGTATTACGAACAAATGTACGGCAACAGAACATGCGAAAAGCCTTAGGCCGACTCATTGACCTGCCCAAAATCATTGATCCGAGGGGGAACCTGACCGTTGCAGAACAGCAGAGGGAGGTTCCCTTCCATATGGAACGTGTTTACTGGACATACGATGTCCCCTCAGGAGAGAGCAGGGGCGGTCATGCCCATAAGGAATGCGAGGAAGTCATTGTCGCCGTGAGCGGTTCCTTCGATGTCACTCTCGACGATGGAGAAATCCGTGAGACCTACCACCTCAACCATCCCTATCAGGGACTGTATGTGGGCACCGGTATTTGGCGGACGCTGGAGGACTTCTCCTCCGGAGCAGTATGTCTCGTGATGGCCTCCCATCTGTTTGAAGAGGAAGATTATATCCGTGATTATGATGAATATCGGCAATGGGTAAGTCTTTCCAAATAGTCAGATATACTCCACGGAGGGCGGAGGAATGGAATGAGTTTGTTGCCCATTCAAAAAACGGCACATTCCTTTTTGACCGTCAGTACATGGACTATCATGCAGACAGGTTTACAGACCACTCACTGATGTTTTATCGGGAGAAGGAATTGTATGCAGTACTTCCAGCCAATCAAAATGCGACAACACTGCATACACACCAGGGTCTTACCTATGGTGGGATGGTCATGGGAGAGGCGGCCACCGTTGAAGAGATAGGGCTATGCTTCAGACTGCTCAACGTATATCTGAAAGATTATGCCTTTGAGACCGTAGTCTATAAGACTGTTCCATGGATTTACCATCAGCAACCAGCAGAGGAGGATCTCTATGCCCTTGTCAATGTGGCAAAGGCTCAGCTTTCCGTTCGCCATGTGTCATCAGCCATCTACCTTCCCAACCCTATCCGCTGGCGGCGCGACCATCGATACGGCGCAGGAAAATCATTGGCTGGAGGTGTCGTTGTGCAGCGCAGTGAGGACTTTGAGGGCTTTTGGAAAGTCCTTACCGACAATTTACAGCAAAAATATGGAGCCAGGCCTGTTCACACATTGGATGAGATACGCCTGCTACACACCCGTTTCCCTAACCATATCCACTTATATACAGCATCTGCCGACGGCATCATCATTGGAGGCACCGTGTTGTATCTATGCGGACAGACCGTACATGCACAGTACATCTCTGCATCTCAGGAGGGAAAAAGGCGCCATGCCATAGACGCCATCTTCGATTATGTACTCAGGCATGAGCTCCATGGGTTCCGTTATTTTGACTTTGGAAAATCAAGCGATGGAAACGGTGAGGACCTGAACACATCCCTTGTCTCACAAAAAGAAGGATATGGTGCACGTGCCATCTGCTACGATTGGTATCAGTGGCAACTCTGACAGAAAATTCATAACCAGTGAGAATCTTTTGGCCAATTCACAATTAATGCGTAAATTTGCAAGTTGAAACCATCATTCTCATCACTTTTGCAATGAACGAGAAAATCAGAATCAAGGATATTGCCGCCCGTGCTGGCGTATCAGTGGGAACCGTAGACAGAGTTTTGCACAACCGTCCGAATGTTTCTCCCCCGGCAAGGGAAAAGGTCGAGAAAGCCTTGAAGGAAATGGACTACCAGCCCAACATGTATGCCAGTGCGCTGGCCTACAACCGTTCCTATACATTCTATTTCATCATGCCCAAACATGCCTCGGAAGCTTATTGGGAAGAGATAGAAGAAGGTGCATATCAAGCCTGTGAAGTGCGTAGGGATTTTCATGTCGACGTAAAGATGCTGTATTACCATCGTTTTGATGACGAGACGTTTATCAAGGCATGCGAGGATTGCTTCTCACAGCAACCCGATGGTGTCATTATCGTTCCCTCGTCACTTGACAATACACGCATGTTCACCGACAAATTGCATGAGGCCAACATCCCCTTCGTGATGCTCGACTCCTACATGCCTGACCTCAAGCCGCTTTCATTCTATGGTCAGGACTCTTTCTGTAGCGGTTATTTTGCAGCCAAGATGCTGATGCTCATTGCAAATGGAAGTGAGGAAATCATGATGATGAAACAAATGAAGGGAGGACGTGTAGCCAGCAAGCAGCAAGACAACAGGGAAGTAGGGTTCAGGCATTACATGCACGACCATTTTCCCAATGTGAGAATAGAGGAGGTCAACCTTCCTCTAGAAGAGGAAAAGGCCACATACGACGACATTCTGGAGGAATACTTCCAGTCGCATCCCAAAACCCATCATTGCATCACTTTCTGCTCCAAGGCACATATCGTGGGAGAATTTCTGTTGCGCACCAACCGCCGCGGTGTACAAATCATGGGATACGATATGGTGAGGAAGAACGCCAAGTGTCTCCGCGAGGGCAGCATCTCTTTCCTGATCGCGCAACATGCCTATATGCAGGGCTATTATTGTGTGGAAGCCTTGTTCAGTGCTATCGTGCTGAAAAAGAAAGTCAGGCCAGTCAATTACATGCCCATTGAGATTCTCAACAAAGAAAATGTGGATTTCTACCAGCGAACTATGATTTAACAACTAAATACCTACTATTATGAATCAAGCATCTTTTATCAAAATCAACCCAGCCGACTCGGTTGTGGTTTGCCTCAGGCCTTTTGCAAAAGGAGAGACAATGATGGTGGACGAAAAGGAAATTACAGTCGTCCAAGATACCCCTATGGGACACAAAATACTCATCAAGGACATCGCTGAAGGCACAGACATCATCAAATACGGTTACCCCATCGGTCATGCCGTGAAAAACCTGAAGGCTGGAGAATGGATCAACGAGCACAACCTGAAGACCAACCTTTCGGGTACACTTTCTTATCAGTATAAGCCAGTAAACGAACAACTCGCCATTCCACGTGAGAACCGCACTTTCAACGGATACAAGAGAGCCAACGGCGAGGTGGGCATCCGCAATGAGATTTGGATCGTTCCTACAGTAGGTTGTGTCAACGGCATCGCCGAACGATTGGCAACCCAACTGGAGGCCGAGACAAAGTGCAAAGATATTGACGCCATACATGCCTGGCATCACAATTATGGATGCTCCCAGCTCAGTGGTGACCATGAGAACACTCGCAAGGTGCTGCGTGACATTGTGCTTCACCCCAATGCTGGAGGTGTGCTCGTGCTGGGATTAGGGTGCGAGAACAACCAACCCGACGACTTCATGGCCATGCTCGGCGATTATGACAAGAGCCGCATCCGTCTGCTCGTGACACAAAAGGTGGATGGCGATGAGGTGGAGGCCGGAATGGCTATCCTGCGCGAATTGTATGCGCTTGCCTCTGCGGACCGTCGTGAGGTGTGCGACCTCAGTCACCTGAGAGTGGGACTGAAATGTGGTGGCAGTGACGGATTCAGTGGCATCACTGCCAACCCGTTGGTTGGTGCTTTCTCAGATTATCTGGTCGCTCAAGGCGGCACCTCCATCTTAACCGAAGTCCCTGAGATGTTTGGAGCAGAAACCATCCTGATGAACCGCTGCGAAACCCCGCAACTCTTTGAGCAGACAGTAAAACTGGTCAACGACTTCAAGGAGTATTTCCTCAGCCATGGAGAACCCGTGGGTGAGAACCCGTCGCCGGGAAACAAAGCTGGTGGCATCTCTACTCTCGAAGACAAGGCTCTTGGATGCACGCAGAAATGCGGACGGGCTCCCGTAAGCGGAGTGCTTTCCTACGGCGACCGTCTGCAAACCAATGGACTCAATCTGCTGTCTGCTCCTGGAAACGACCTCGTAGCCTCCACAGCATTGGCTTCTGCTGGATGCCAGATTGTCCTCTTCACCACTGGCCGTGGCACACCATTTGGCACTTTTATTCCCACCATGAAAATCTCGACCAACAGCAATCTCTTCGCTCGCAAGCCCAACTGGATTGACTTCAATGCTGGCAAATTGGTCGAGGGCACCTCGATGGATGAGCTCGTCAAGGCATTCACCGACAAAATTATCGCTGTGGCCAACGGAGAGAGAACACGCAATGAAGAAAACGGGTATAGGGAAATCTCCATCTTCAAAAACGGAGTAACTCTTTGACCATATTTATAGATCTCAACTAAAAAGACAACCGCTGCAAGATGAGCAACAAGAGGGGCATCTTCGCACTCAGTCCGCTGATAGTATTTGTGGCCATCTATCTTGTAGGATCGCTCCTCGCGGGTGATTTCTACAAGATACCGCTCACGGTGGCCTTCATGGCCGCCAGCGTCTATGCGGTGGCCATCTCTGGCGGGGTGTCACTCAAAAAACGCATCGAGTATTACAGCAAAGGCGCTGGAGGCCCCAACTTGATGCTCATGCTGTGGATTTTCGTGATGGCAGGTGCTTTTGCCCATTCTGCCAAAGAGATTGGCAGCATCGATGCCACCGTTAATCTTACCCTGTCCCTCCTCCCGGGCAACATGATCCTGGCAGGCATGTTTGTGGCGGCATGCTTCATATCCTTGTCTGTCGGCACCAGCGTCGGTACCATCGTGGCTCTTACACCCATCGCCACCGGATTGGCCGTAAGCACCGGAGCGAGTGTTTCCCTTTTGGCAGCCGTTGTGGTGGGAGGCGCCTTTTTCGGCGACAACCTATCGTTTATCTCTGACACGACAATCGTGGCCACCACCACCCAACAGTGCCGTTTGAGCGACAAATTCAGGGTCAATCTCTTCATCACATTGCCAGCTGCCGTCCTCATTCTCATTGCCTATCTGATGATGGGAGCATCGGTGCAGTCACCCAAGGAGGTTCCCGACGTGGAGTTCGTCAAAGTGATACCCTACCTGGTGGTCTTGGTAGTGGCAGCTTTTGGCATGAACGTGATGGCCGTACTCACTATCGGCATCTTGCTCACGGGATGCATAGGTGTCATAGGTGGCAGTTATGATGTTCTGGGTTGGCTCTCATCGATGGGAGAAGGTATCAAGGGGATGAGCGAGCTCATCATCATTACTATGATGGCTGGTGGACTACTTGAAATCATCAGGGTGAATGGCGGCATCGATTATATCATTGAGAAATTGACATCAAAAGTGGAGAGTAAACGGGGAGCAGAACTCTCCATCGCCGCTTTGGTGAGTCTTGTCAACGCCTGCACGGCCAACAACACGGTGGCCATCCTCACAGTTGGAGACATATCCAAGAAAATAGGAGACCGCTTCGGACTTGACAGCCGCAAATGCGCCAGCATACTCGACACATTCTCCTGCTGCATACAGGGGTTGTTGCCCTACGGAGCACAAGTGCTCATGGCAGCCGGACTGGCAAATGTCAACCCCATTGAGATCATCCCTTTCCTTTATTATCCAATGACCCTGGGAGTGATTGCCACAATGGCTATCCTGCTCAGATACCCTAAAAGATACTCTTGATCACCATGCAGACAGTCAGCATACAAATCAGGAATTTTCTCAATATCCTCAGAAGTGGTGCGTTTAATGACGTCAAACCCATTGGCATGCTCTCCGAATACAAATGGCGCAAGCTGGTGGAGCTGGCCAAAATGCACGGCATTATTCAGATTTTTGCCAATGGTCTGGAGCGATATCACTATGACAGTCAGCTTAATATATCAGAATCACTGATTGATGTTATCAGGAATGATTTGAAGTCTGCACCCGTCACTGGTTTCGCTGATTTGTATGATGTCAACAGCATGGCGTTGCAAAGCAAACCTCTCAATCAACAACTGCGAGCTATCGTCAGAAAGGAGTATACAGACCCTGAAAAGTCGTATGAGACCATGCAGGTGTTGGCCATCATTGTTTTCAATACCGAGCACATCCTCACAGGAAGAAGTTATTTGAAAGGCATCATCGACTTAGGCAGGTATCTGCGGCTTGAAGGGAACAAAGTCGATTTTGTCAAATTAGAGGAATGGCTGAAAAAAACGAAGCTGACACAAATGGGTAACCTTCAAGGCAGCATGCTCATCACCGGGTTTGGTTTTGCCATCGATGAACTGCCATTTGTGAATAAAACAGTCAGACAGCCGATGCAACAACTGCTGTCTGCCATCAGCCACGATGACCTCAGCCAGCTGCAGCCATGGACTCTTCATGAAAGCAAAGGCGGCTTTGTGGTGGGAAGTCCGTTGAAGATCTGCCGCTCCGTCAGACATTCACTGCATTTCTGGCATTTTGCTCCCCGGGAAACTTTTGCCACCATTTTCCATGGACTAATGAGGGGTATCTCGGAAATCGAGGAATGACAAAGGCTGTTGTGCTTATCCTTTGAAAAGACAATTCATCTATCATACTAATCACCTAAAACAAACATCTTATGAAAAATAAAAGAATATTTGTGACATGGGGAATGATCCTCATCTGTATCACTCTCAGTGCCCAGAACCCTTATCGTCAGTATACCGACAACGTGCCTTTCACCATGCCCGAAGTGAAGGCGCCCGTATTCCCTAAACGCACCATCAACCTTCGCGATTACGGAGCCAAGGGCGACGGATCCTCTCTTTGCACAGACGCCTTTGCCAAAGCCATCAACGAGCTGAGTGCGAAAGGCGGAGGCAAACTCATCGTTCCACAGGGCGTGTGGTTTACTGGTCCCATCGAATTGAAGAGCAATGTGAACCTACATTTGGAAAAAGGAGCCGTGGTGCTCTTTTCCGGAGACGAGAACCTCTACCCCATCATCAAGACCTCTTTTGAAGGTCTTGAGACCCGACGCTGCCAATCTCCGCTTTCCGCCAATGGAGCCACCAACATCGCTGTGACAGGTCAAGGCGCTTTTGACGGGAACGGCATCTATTGGCGACCGCTGAAGCGGAGCAAGGTGACAGCCACTCAGTGGAAGAACATCACCTCACAGGGTGGCGTATTCAAACGAGACGATCTGTGGTATCCCTCCGAGGGGTATCTCAAAGGCGACTCCATGGCTCAGATGAATGTTCCCACCGGATTGCGCACAGACAAGGAATGGGAAAGCATACGCAGGTTTCTCCGTCCGGTGATGGTAAGTCTCGTAGGTTGTAAGAATGTGCTCCTCAAAGATGTCATCTTCCAAAATTCTCCTGCCTGGAACATCCATCCCCTGATGTGTGAGAACATCATCATCGACCATGTGCTTGCACGCAATCCCGCCTATGCGCAAAACGGTGATGCACTTGACCTGGAGTCCTGCAAGAACGCCCTGATCGTGAACAGCACCTTTGATGCCGGCGATGACGGTATCTGCATCAAAAGCGGCAAGGACGCCGATGGAAGAAAGCGCGGAAAGCCCTGCGAGAATGTCATCGTAGACGGATGCACGGTATTCCAAGGCCACGGAGGTTTTGTCGTTGGCAGTGAGATGAGCGGCGGTGTAAAAAACATCCTGGTGCAGAACTGCCAGTTCCTGGGAACAGACGTGGGTCTCCGCTTCAAGAGTTGCCGTGGACGCGGAGGTGTTGTCAGCAACATATTCATCCGTAACATATCCATGTTTGATATCCAAGCTGACGCCATTACCTTCAATCTCTATTATGGTGGCAAGTCAGTGATTGAAGTGATGGAGAGTGGCGAAAAAGCCAACAACACGGACATGCGCCCAGTGGATGAGACAACACCCGAGTTCCGTGACATACACATAGAGAATGTCGTTTGCCGCAATGCCAACCGCGCTATGTTCTTCAACGGTCTGCCAGAGAAGCCCATTGAAAACATCTTCCTCAAGAACATCCACATCAGTTCGCGGGTGAAATCCGAGTTTCACAACTGCAAGAACATCCAGCAGGAAAATGTCGTGACAGACTGACCAGACATCCGCAAATTGTCAATCAAAAGCCAAAGATGATGAGACAGTTATTAACCATTTTTGCATTGATTCTCTTTCTACCGGTGTACACACACGCGCAGAAAGAAAGAGATTTCATACCGGTTGACTGGAAAGAAATAAAAAAAGTGGCTGAGAATGACCCGCAACAGATCAATAATCTGGTAGCGAGGATGGCATCCAGTGAAATTGACACCACGATGACATGGAACGAAAGGATTTTGGCATACTACGGGCAGTCATACCTCACCCCTATGACCGAGTTGATTGAAGGCATGACGCTGGACAAGTTGTTGAAAGATGGCAAGTATGAGGAATGTCTATCTGGAGCGAAGGAATTGCTGAAGAAGAATCCGGTTAGTCTCAAAGCCCTCTCCAATGCTTTATATTCCATGATGTATATGTTGAAAGACTCAACCAACCATCATGGTTTCAGCCGTGACGAAGCCCGTACCTATTACAACCGGATGCATCGAATCCTCAATACCATCGCCGTTACCGGTGACGGTTCGGAGGAACGGCCTTTTTATGTGACTGCGGTATCCGACGAATATTTGTTCATGCGCCACTATCTTGAAATAGGAAAGACCAAAATGCAGTATCTAACAGATCATTTTGACGTTTTTGAATTGGAAGAAACGAGCGAATATTACACGCGCCCCAAATTATACTTCGATATCACCCGCACGTTGGAAATAGAGAAGGAAATGTTTCTAAAGTAAACCCAGCATCTTGAAATTCTAACAACAATTTAGTATCGCAAATTTCATAGAATATTAATACTAAGAAAGAAAGCCCAATGACTGGGGCCAACCTATCCAGATAAAGCCCAAATGGAGAAAGGTGAGGTTTATTAATACGGAGGAACAAAGAGACAGAACCCATTAGGGCTCTGTCTCTCTTTATAGAAAACAAAATGGATGTTTAGTCCTTGGTGATTCCATCCACCACATCCTGGGCATTCTCATTGAGGTTGATGTTGCGCGTGGTCTTTGCCTCAATGGTACCAGCCCTGAGGATGTCGGCCATGTTGACACCCGTTGCTGACTGGATGACATCAAAAGCCTGCTTGATAGCCACCGGCACATTTCCAGACATCGAAGAGACGCCACCACCGTCTGAACTGTAGATGTTCACATCCTTGATGGCGCTGATAGGTTTCGCCACATTCTCCACGATCTGCGGAAGCACCTCGATAATCATCTGCACGACAGCGGCATTGTTATATTTCTTGTAAGCCTCTGCTTTGCGGTCCATGGCCTGTGCCTCTGCCTCACCTTTTTTCAGGATGGCGTAAGCCTCTGCCTCACCCTTGGCCTTGATACCCTCAGCCTCCTGCTCCAACTGATAGCGTGAAGCATCAGAAGCAGCATTCCGAGCCAGAGCCTGTTGTTCAGCCTCATAACGCTGAGCCTCAGCGACACGTTTACGCTGCTCGAGGTCAGCCTCCGCCTGCTTTTGTATCTGGTACTTGTCGGCATCAGCCTTTTTCTCAATCTCTGCAGCCAGTGTGTTGATTCGGATTTCAATCTGCTCGCGAGACAGGATTTGCTCGCGGCGTGTCTTTTCAATTTGAGCCTCAACAGTCTTGACATTGATGGTCTTCTGCTGTTCCTGCTGTTGTATCGAGTAAGCAGCGTCAGCATCAGCCTGTGCGGTGTCAGCCTGCAATTTAAGTGCAGCCCTCTTCAGTGCCAGTTCGTTGTTCTTGATGGCAATGGCTGTGTCCGCATCTACACGGGCTGCATTGGCCTCACGGTCGGCATGAGCCACCTCAATCTTTACATCACGCTCGGCATTAGCCCTGTTGATGGAAGCATCTTTCTTGATCTTGGCGGTATTGTCCGCACCTAGGTCATGAATCAGGCCCTCCTTGTCGGTGACGTTCTGAATATTGCAACTGATGATCTCAATGCCCAATTTGCTCATATCCGGTGAAGCTTTCATCATCACCTGGTCGGAGAATCCGTCACGGTCGGTGTTGAGTGACCTCAGGTCGAGCGTTCCGATGATCTCACGCATATTTCCCTGAAGGGAATCCTGCAATTGCTCGGCAATTTCATTCGGCGACATGTTGAGGAAGTTCTTGGCCGCCAGGCGAGTACCCTCTGATGTCGGAGTGACACGGATTTTCGCCACAGCATCGACATCTACATTGATGAAGTCATTGGTTGGCACACTCTCCTCAGTCTTGATATCAACAGTGATCTGACCGAGATAGACTTTGTCGAGACGTTCCAGGAAAGGAATACGGAAGCCGCCAGAACCGATCAGCACTCTTGGCTCACGGCTGATACCCGAGATAATAAATGCATACGATGGCGGTGCTTTCACATAAGACATGCCGATAAACAAGGCAAGAACGATAACACCAATAATGATACTTAATACGATAACGGAATCCATAAATATAAATGTTAGTTGATAAATTGAAATCTGTTTCCTAGAAAGACTCTATAATTCCCATAACCTATCACCAAAGGTACAACAAAATACTGACAAAAAGCAAAAAAAAAGAAAAATTTTGAGTATTCAAATAAATAGTTGATTAGGATTTCTTAAATATGGATTTTTTTTGTATCTTTGCCACATTGAATTGATGGAAATGAAAACATTGTTGCTTACTTTTTTTAGCCTGATAACGGCTACGTTGCTTTGTGCTCAGACCTATGGTGTGGAGTGCGAGGATACATGTAACCATATTCATGGTCTGGACATGAGTCACTATCAGGGTGATGTATGGTGGGAAACCTTGGGAGAGAACAATCACATGGCGTATGTGTACTTCAAAGCCACGGAGGGTAAGGAGACCCAGGACCAGACATACAAACGCAACATTGAGCTGGCTCACCGCTACGGACTGAAGGTGGGCTCCTATCATTTCTATCATGCCAATGTGCCTCAGCAGTTGCAGTTGCGTAATTTCATGAGCCAATGCCGCCCCGGCGACCAAGACCTTATCCCAATGATAGATATTGAGACGAAGCCCAAGTCAATGAGTACGACACAGTTTTGCGACTCGCTGATGAAGTTTTTATTGCTCATCGAAGAAGCTTACCATCAAAAACCTCTTTTATATACCGGAAGGAATTTTTACAACAAATATCTTTTGGGCAAGGTTGATGACTATCAGCTAATGGTGGCCATGTATGCCGACGTGGAACCGCAACTTGCCGACGACCGTGACTACATCATCTGGCAGTATACCGGAAAAGGCCGTATCAACGGTGTTCGTGGTTATGTGGACAAAAGCCGCTTCATGGGGCAGCACAGCTTGCGTGAACTTCGGTTTAAACGATGGTAGGTAGGAATTCGTAAACAAAGATAAAAAGCGTACAACAATTATAAAGGAGCGCAAAATGGCAATTATCAAATGTCCGGAATGCGGACACCAAACGAGCGACAAGGCAACGGTCTGCCCAAGTTGTGGGGTGGAGATTGCTGGCAAGATAACGAAATGCATCCATTGTGGAGAGGTGTATTTCAAGAATGACGTGTTATGCCCCAATTGTTATAGGGCATATCGGGTTGAGGGACCCGAAGATGTGGTTGAAGAGGAAGTGGATGAAACCAAAGCAGCAGATGGCATCACCAGTGATATTCCTCAGGAAAAAGAAAGCAGTCAAGACATCCCAGCTGATGATATTCAGATTTTCTCAGACATTAATACCGAGGAAGAGGGAACTCATCAGGTTCCCCCACCTGAAGAGGTTGTGGAAACAGTTGACCCAATAGAAGAAAAAGCAAAGGATGATGATTCTGTGGAGCATACCGAAGAGGAAGATGAGACCAGAGGTTATATTGATACGGATGGTGACAATCTAGAAAAACCAGTCCATGAGGTCGATGAGAAAGATGATGAACATACAGGCGGACATGGCTATATCCCAGCCATCGTCTCTCTCGCCATCACCGCACTCATTTTGGCTGTATGCTTCTACTTTTATAATGAGAGCAAATTGTCAAGAGAGACTCAGGCTTATGAGACAGCCATGAGAAGCAATGATGTCAATGAGCTCAAAAGTTTCCTCCGCAACTTCAATGATGCCTCTGAAACCCATCGGAAAGCCATTAATGACAAAATAGTCAGCATCACCAAACAAAAGGAAGATCTTTCTCTAAGTCTGGTTACAAAGGACAAAGCGAAATTGGAGCAGTACTTGAAAGATTACCCCGACACTCCCCAAAAATTGCAGATTTTGTCCATGATTGATTCCATCGACTGGGATGATGCTCTGAAGACAAACACCAAAGCTGCCTACGAAAAATATATCGCCGCACACAGTGACGGACGTTTTATCAAAGAAGCTAAGGACAAGGTGACGATTAAAATTGCCGCTGCCACGGCTGAGGATGAGGACATGGCCAAATCATTGTTCAGGGAATTCTTCCTCAGTGTGAACGGTAATGATGCATCACGCCTCTCCGCCACACTCAATTCCCAGATTTCACAATTTATGGGAACTGAAAATGCCACCAGTGGCGATGTGACCGGATGGATGAAAAGACAGCATGGTGATGATGTGAGCAACGTCATCTGGAAACTCAATCATGATTATAAAATCACCAAAAAGGAACAAAACGGTGTGATGGATTATGTCATGGAGTTCACCGCTAAGCAGACCATCGTGAAGAAGGATGGCAGGGCATCTTCTGAAAATTATAAAATCACCTCAAATGTAACTGGCGACAAGAAAATATCTTCGATGACCATGACGAAGTATACTCCACAGGCCAGTCCGGCTCCAGCCCCAGCAACCTCTGCACCCAAGTCAAACACAGCAAGCCAGAAGCCAAGCACGTCAACTAATCAGAAGCCTAGTACAGCCACAACTCAGAAGCCGAGTTCCTCCACTAATCAGAAATCGAGTACTGCTTCAGCCCCAAAACCGAGTACTGCTTCAGCCCCAAAATCGAGTACAGCTACGGCACAAAAGTCGAGTTCTTCCACAGCCCATAAGCCAAGCACTTCCACAACTCAAAAGCCAAGCACGTCATCATCAGGAGAAGCCAAAAAGACTCCTTCTCAGCCTAAGTCCAACAATACAGCTAGTAAGCCGGCAGCTTCACAGCCCAAGTCCAACAATACTACTAGTAAACCAGCAGCTTCCACATCTGCCAAACAATGAGCAAATTACTCATTGTTTAAAATGATTTGCACCAATATCATGACATCCACGATATCAATCACACTGTCCTGATTGATATCTGATAGAGATAATGGAATTTCCACATGATTGTCCAAAATATGAGTAACAATGGACATGACATCCACCACATTTTGTCTGTTGTCAAAGTTGACATCGCCAACAAGCAATTTATCCACCTGAATGGTGAAGAAGGATGATGACATCTCTTCCATCCTTTCACCCATGTAATTTATTTGCGCGTCAACGACCATACCAGATAAGTCAACATCCTCAATCAAAGAATCAGCACATAAGTTCAAAGTGAGCAAGGGGTAATGCCCGACGATCATGCTCCTACCCTCTTCCGCTTTTATCACAAAATGATAAGTCCCCTCCTGCAACTTATTCACGTCTACACTCATCCCTTCATTTGGTTGTTCTTCTGGAAGAATCCATGAGACATCCGAAATGGAGTCTGATGCCAATGAGAAGCCCCCTGGCAAAGAAAGTGTGAACTCGACGGCATCGAAAACTGCATTCTCCAATCCTGTCGTCTCAAACAACAAATCAAAAGATCTTTTTCCCAAGGGGTATATTCTCTGGTCTTCTGCATAGACTTCCGCAATGGGGATATATGCCTTGAAAGTAGACCATTGGCCAGATTGACGATATAAATCAATGCTGGAACTATGCAAATAGACAGGGATGTCGCTCTTGGAAAAAACTTCTTCTTCCATCATAGGCGGCAGATGGGGAAACGCCTTGATCCACTGCAAACCATCGCATCCCCAAAAGCAACGTTGACCTATAGATAGTACATCTTTCGGGAGGGTGATGTTGGTGATAGAGGTGCAATCAAGAAATGCCTGCTGACGAATAAGGGTAACCTTTTCTGGTATGGTGATGGCTTTTAGTTGGGAACATCCGGAAAACAAACTTTCTGACAAAAAAGTCAGATTGCAGGGAAGCGAGATGTTTTCCAACATCTTGCAGTTGGCAAATACCTCTTTCCACAAAGAAGTGTTATCATTGGAAAATGAAACTGTATGAAGATAATTACAACCAGCGAATGCGGCATCCTCCACATCCGTTACGGTGGAGGGGACGATGAAACTAGGATCGGTTTTCCCTCCTGGATACTGAATCAAATGCCCACCGTCAGCATCAAACAGAATGCCGTCAGCGACACTGAACAATGGATGGTCGGATGGCAAGGAAAATCCCTTCAGTTCCCCGCATTCAGCAAAAGCACCGCCTCCAATTTCCAATACCGATCCAGGAATAAAGAGCGTGTCGGCCAGCCCGCTATGGCGGAAAGCATCGGGTCCGATCATTTCAAGACAGTCTGGAAGGTGATCCGTCTTGAAATTTTTGCAACCGGCAAACGCCCCCTCTCCTATTATCCTGACGCCTTCATCCATCTGGATATTGAACAACGCATTCTCAAAAGCATAGTCACCTATGATGCTGACCCCTACAGGCAAATGAAGGCATCCTTCGTTAATAAGTTCTTCGTCGTGTTCTTCTTCTGACAATCTGAAAGCACCTTCTCCAATTTCGGTCACTTGATATTCTAAAGTATCATAGACCACGCTTGCCGGAAGTGTCAAATCAGAAAAGGCACCAGAAAAACCTGTAATGGATACCTGGCGATTCTCCTCGTCAGTGATTTCGTATTCAATCACAGCAGTCAAAGGGATTTCGTACTGGCTGTCAGCAAATGTGGTGTAAGAAAGGGAAAAAGTCTGTCCGCAGACTGGCAGCGAGAAGAAAACTGCCAATAAAAGCACCATCCTTCCTGCTATATTTTTTGCTACCCTGTTCTTCCTTACCATTGTTTCCTCTTCTCTGATCCTGATGTGGATAAATAGTAGCCGACAATAGAATTGTCATGTAAAATTAAGCTTTTTCTATGGCATTTTCCGAATTACCACGAAAACATTAACAAAGATTAAGGAGAAAGCTGTTTGTCTTGCAGTATCAGCTCCACGACTACCACTTTTTGAGTAGTGTCCGTGATCCTGCATTGATGGTCGATGCGATGCCCCACCACCCATACAATTCTATCGTCAGCGCCAGTCAGTATCCACTGATGAAGTTTGTCAAACAGGTTGATTTTCAGGTCTGTCAGGAAATCGCTGACAAGCTTGCTCCCCTGCATGCCATAAGGATGAAACCTGTCCCCCGGATTGAAATTTCTGAGATAAAGTGGAAAGGTGACTTTGGAAGCATCCAAACAGGCACAAAATTGCTCCTTTCTGAGAGAAAAGTGACTGTCATTATTGACAATCTTGATGCGCATGGCACATTTCTCGTTAATGATGTATTTGCCTTCAATAGGAAACTTTTTGAAGACACGATGGTCACGAAGTGGCTGTATGATCAGTTGGGCTCTGTCTATCAGCAGCTCATGGGTCACTGACCGGAAAATGGCACCTGGCCTGAGATGGCCAAACTGCGCGAAAATGTCTTGTATCTGTGACGGAGAGAATCCTAAGGGGTATAATATATAAAATAAGGTGTGCTCATCTTGGATTTTATCGGCGGAATAGCATTTCCTCTCAGGCATATCGCATTTCAAAGTCGCCTTTTCCACCTTGTCAGCCATTGTCTGGTCAATAGTATGGCATCCGTGGCGGATGGACTGGCCTCAAGCATGGCGGGGACTATATGATGGCGGATTTTGTTTCGCATCACATCATCTGTCAGGTTGGAACTGTCTGTGATATATGGTTGTTGCCTTGATGCAAGAAACGCTTCTATCTCTTCTCGTCCCACTGCCAACAATGGTCTGACGATATGACCTCGCCGCGGAACAATCCCTGTCAAACCATGAATGCCAGTCCCGCGTATCAGATTGAGAATCACCGTCTCCACCGAGTCGTCCCGGTGGTGAGCCACTGCAATGTCCGCTGCGCCAACGTCCTTGCGAAGTTTCTCAAAATAGTCGTATCGAAGGAAACGGGCCGCCATCTCAATGCTGATCTTATGACTTTCAGCATACTCTTTCGTCGCGAAGTGGGCGATGTGCAGCCTGATGCCCAATCGTTCGCACAGTGATTGACAGAAATTCTCGTCCCTGTCCGACTCCTCACCTCTGAGGTGGAAATTGCAATGAATGCCTTCCACATTGAATCCCAGCTCATGCATGGCTATGAGCAAAGCCACACTGTCAGCCCCGCCCGACAAAGCCACAAGATACTTTCCCTGATGCTCAAGCAATTGATGAGCGTCTGAAAAAGTGATAACCTTGGTCAGGAAATCATTCTTTTGCGGCATGGCAGATCAGTTTCATGTTTATTCCACATACAGTACCAATCCTTTGAGATACTCTCCTTCAGGATGGTAGATATTGATGGGATGGTCGGCCGGTTGGTGCAGCTGATGCAGGATACGTACTTTACGCTTTGCCTGTGCAGCTGCCGAAAAAACGGCATTGCGGAAATTGTCCTTTGTCACTACCTGACTGCAACTGAAAGTAAACAGCAGGCCTTCGCTTCGGATGATTTCAAAAGCCTTGTTGTTGAGGCGGATATATCCTTTTAGCGCATTGTGGAGCGCCCCTCTGTGTTTGGCAAAAGCGGGAGGGTCGAGAATGATCAGGTCGTATTCTTGCCGTGTGTGGTCAAGGTATCTGAACGCATCATCACAGAAAGCGGCATGCCTTGTGTCGTTGGGGAAATTGAGCGCTACATTTTCGTTGGTCAGCTGTATGGCTTTCTCACTACTGTCCACAGAATGAACGAGTGCGGCACCTCCCCTGAGCGCATAGAAAGAAAAGCCTCCTGTGTAGCAACACATATTGAGTACATGCTTGCCTTGTGCATATTTTTCCAACAACATGCGATTCTCCCTTTGGTCGATGAAGAAGCCGGTTTTCTGACCATGCAGCCAGTCAACATGAAAGCGTAGTCCGTTTTCCATCGCCACGTCATCTTCGTCACCTCCGAAGAGGAATCCGTTTTCTTGTCCCTCTCCTTTGATGAAAGGCAATGTGGTCTCACTTTTGTAGAAGACATTTTTGATTTGTCCCACCATCACATCCACCAATGCACGTGCCACATCTTTTCTGTCTTTGTGCATGCCCACGCTGTGGGCCTGCATGACAGCAGTTGGGCCATAGCAGTCGATAATCAGCCCCGGCATGCCATCACCCTCTCCATGTACCAGGCGGTAAGTATTATTGTGTGGGTTATCCGCTATGCCGACCGCCTTGCGCATCTCATAAGCCGACCGTATCTTGTCATGCCAGAATCCTTCGCCTGCCATTACATTGTCAAACGACAGAACTCTGACGGCAATGGTTCCTTTTTGGAAATGGCCCATTGCTATGAATTTTCCTGCGGATGTGTACACACAGACTTTCTCTCCGTCCTCAATTTCTCCTTCACACCTGTCTATGGCGCCAGAGAATATCCAAGGATGAAATCTGAGCAAGCTGTCTTCTTTTCCTTTTTTTAAATAAATAGTCTTATACATGGGTCTTGTAGTTCTTTAATCTTGGACGGCCTCTCGTTTTTGTTCACTTTTTTCACTGTCAGCCTCAGAAACAGGCTCTTCAGTTATCTGCAGTTCATAGTCACTCGTTTCCAGCAACCTGCAATATTCATTGTATAGCCTGATGCATGCCCAAGCGTCTGTGGCAGCATAAATCTTTTGCTTTTCTGTAAGGATATCCGCTTCCCAATTGGACAGTTGCTGCGACTTGTTGATCTTCTGCTGAAACAGATTGGCATATAGTTTTTGGAGACTCATGTCTTCGATGCCCAGTTCCCGCATGTGGTTTTGCAAATCGATAAAATGGCCCGGCTTGAACTGAGCCCTTCGGTGGAGCGAAAGGATGTCGTCGTGCAAGGAAAGCCCGATTTTCGGAACGGTAGTATCCTCCAACAGTCTGATGATATCTGGTGTCATTCCAGTCAGATTAAGTCTGAAAAGGAAACACGTGTCAAGGGATGACACCTGAAATAGGGAGACGATGTTCTGGTGTCCGCGTTTGAATGATGGTCTGGTTTCTGTGTCTATTCCCAGGATGGGAAAACTCAGCAGGGCGTCCACAGCCCGCTTGGTCTCTTTCGGATTTACGATGACCACGATTTTTCCCTCAAACTCCACTTTAGGCAATTGGGAGATTCGTTTCTTGTCGTATTTATTATATAGTATCTTCGTCATTGTTGGCCTTTGGGGAACTTCGGAGAACCATACATGATGATTGTTATTTCCGCCATTTCCGCTTCCGATTATTGTTTTTTTGGTAAGAATATGCAAAAATAGAAAAAAGTTGCGAAAAAATGGTTTTTTCTTGTTTTTTTCATTTACTTTTGCATGAGAATTGCAGCGATGCAAGCTCTATTTGACCGCCAAGTGAGAGAAAAGGCGGTTTTTCGCAGTCTATATAGATAAATGGCGATAAAAACGATTGGAAATGTCACAAAAGAAAACATCTAAGAAAAGCAGCACAAGTCTGATGGAATCCTTGGGGATGAAATTTAATTTTCATCTCAGTGAGCGTTTTGTGTTCACCCTGGGTTTTGTCCTTTTTGCCGTCGGAATATACTTGTTGCTGGCTTTCTCATCATATTTCACAACAGGAGAGGCCGACCAGAGCCTTGTAACCTCGTTGCAGCAAGGAGAGGTGGAAAACAGTGACCACAGCTTCCAAAATATCTGTGGTTCAATAGGTGCCATCATCTCCGACTTTCTCATTGCCAGATGTTTCGGCATCGCAGCCTATTTCATACCTGCTTTTATTATTTTGATGAGTCTCAAGCTTACCAAGGCTTACAAGAACATCAATTTAGTCAAGAGCTTCTTTGTGTTTGCATTGCTTATGTTGTGGTGCTCGGTGGCCTTTGCGAAATTTCTTCCCCCGCTGTTTGGTGATACCATTTATAACCCAGGAGGAGATCATGGTCTCTTCAGTGCCCAATTTTTGGAGAACATATTGGGGACACCTGGCCTGATTGCCATACTCGCTGTGGTGGCATTGGCTTTTCTCACGTATATGAGCGCTGAGACGATATATACAGTTCAGCATATCCTCAATCCCATGAAGTTCATCAAGAAGGTGCCGCTGATCATCACCAACAACCTTGGTGAGGACAATACGGGTAACACTGATAAGAGTCAGAACCTGGTCCAAGTATTGTCAGGCATGTCTGATCAGGAGGATGAGGACAACACCACACAGACTACACTGGATTTGACTGAGAGTGATGCTGAAGAAGAAGAGAAAGCGAAAAGGCATGAATTCGGGGTCATCCGCAAACGCTCACCCAAGAAGAATGGTGCTGAGCTGGAGGTTGAGGTTGGCGAGAATGAGGAGCGTGCCCACAGTAAAACTGTCAACGACGAAGAACTTCACACCCCCATTAATCCCAAGGAGCCTTTTACCAGGTATCAGTATCCCAATCTGGATTTGCTGAAGCGATACGACAACGACGGCAAGCCTGTCATTGACATGGATGAACTCAACGCCAACAAGAAGCAAATAGAAAAGGTGCTTAATAGTTTTGGCGTGCAGATCCGTGATGTCAAGGCCACGGTCGGTCCAACCATCACGCTCTATGAGATAACACCTGCAGAGGGCGTTCGCATCTCCAGAATCCGCAATTTAGGAGACGACATTGCCCTGAGCCTTGCAGCTCTTGGCATCCGTATCATCGCTCCTATCCCCGGAAAGGGAACCATCGGTATTGAGGTGCCCAACGCTAAGCCCAACATTGTGTCGATGCGCAGCATTCTGGACTCGAAAAAATTCAAGGAGACCACTATGGAGCTTCCGATTGTGCTTGGCAAGACCATCACCAATGAGGTGTTCATGGTGGACTTGGCCAAAATCCCCCACTTGTTGGTCGCTGGTGCCACCGGCCAGGGAAAGTCTGTCGGTTTGAATGCCATCATCACTTCGCTGCTCTACAAGAAGCATCCCAAAGAGATGAAACTGGTGCTCATCGACCCCAAAAAGGTGGAGTTCAGCGTCTATGCGCCCATTGCCAATCATTTCATGGCTACTGTTGATGACGATGATGAGCCCATCATCACCGATGTGACCAAAGTAGTAAGGACATTGAAGAGCCTCTGTGCGCTGATGGACCACCGTTACGACATGCTCAAGATGGTGAAGGCACGCAACATCAAGGAATACAACCAGAAATATGTGAACAGGGAACTGAATCTCGCAGAGGGTCATGAGTATATGCCCTATATCGTCGTCATCATCGACGAGTTCGGCGACCTGATTATGACCGCTGGTAAGGAGATAGAGCTACCTATCGCCCGTATCGCACAGTTGGCACGCGCCGTCGGCATTCACATGGTGATTGCCACCCAGCGCCCGACGACGAGCATCATCACCGGCAACATCAAGGCCAATTTCCCTGGCCGCATGGCCTTCAAAGTGAGTGCGATGATCGACTCCCGCACAATTCTTGACCGTCCCGGTGCCAACCAGCTCGTAGGACGTGGCGACATGCTGTTCCTCAGCGGCAGCGAGCCCGTTCGTGTGCAGTGTGCCTTCATCGACACCCCCGAGGTGGAGAGAATCAACAATTTCATTGTCAACCAGCCTGGTCCTGTGGCGCCCATGGAACTGCCCGAGCCTATCAGCGACGAGCCAGCGGCCATGGAAGGCGGCGTAGGGGTGGAATCCTCCAAGTTAGACCCGCTCTTTGAGGAGGCAGCCCGTGCCATCATCCTTACCCAGCAAGGATCCACCAGCATGATCCAGCGCCGGTTCTCTATCGGCTACAACCGAGCAGGCCGCCTTATGGACCAGTTGGAGAAGGCAGGCGTGGTGGGACAGGCTCAGGGCAGCAAGCCCCGCGAGGTGCTTTTGACCGATGAAAACAGTCTGTCATCGCTCATTGCGAATCTGAGGGCAAACGGGGCAGCCTGAATGATGTGAACAAAGATCATTTTCGGATAACAAAACAACTAAAAATCATGACAAAGAACATTATCACCCTGGCCATAGCCACACTGATGGTGATGACCGCAGGAGCACAGACAGCCACCAAGGCTAAAAGCATATTGGACAAGACCGCTGCCATCGTCAGCAATAAAAGCGGTGCAAGTGCCAACTTCAAGATCTCCGGATCCAAGACAGGCACCTTGTCGGGACGCATTTTCATCAAGGGCAACAAATTCAAGGCCACGACTCCAGAAGCTTCCATGTGGTTTAATGGAACCACTCAGTGGACATATATGAACAACACTGAGGAAGTGAACGTGAGTTCACCCACCGAGAACCAGCAGGCACAGATGAACCCTTATAAGTTTATTACGCTTTACAAGTCGGGCTATGCCCTTTCCTCAAAAACCGTGAAAGGAGCGCATGAAGTGTATCTGAAAGCCACCGACAGCAAGCGTTCGATCAAGGAGATGTACATCACGATCAACAGCAAGACCTATCTGCCCTCGCAGGTGAGGATGCTTCAGGGTGGCAAGTGGACCACGGTGAGTATCAGTAACTTCAAGGCAGAGAATCTCAGTGATGCCACATTTACCTTCAACCCCAAGCAGTACCCCGACGCAGAAATCATCGATTTAAGATAAGAAGAACATGGAAAGAGCCAACCGCATGACCCGATGGGAAATCATCAAAACCCTTCGCAAACACTCCAGTTTGTCGGATGAGCGAGTCGTTGCCGCCAATCAGAGACGCATCGCCAAAGTTCTTGGCATCGTTTTGTCCATATTAGGCGTATTTTACTTGATTTTTCTATCCATCATGCTGGCGCTGATAGCCAACAGCAGCAAGCGGGAGACAGCCGCAGAACTGATGTTCGGCATTCTTCCCTTCCTCCTTACCTTGGACTTTTTCATGCGTTTCATGATGCAGCAGACACCCTCCCAGCGGATCAAGCCCTACATCCTTCTTCCGCTGGGGAAATATGCCTGCATCGATGCGTTCATGTTCAACTCCATCACCAGTTACGGCAATCTGATCTGGATGGCCCTTTTCGTTCCCTACTGCATCATGTCTATCGTTTTTGTGGAGGGATTTTGGGCTTCTATCGGTTTCCTGCTGGCCGTTTATCTCCTAATCATTGTCAATAGCCAGTGGTACATGCTGGCTCGCACCATGATCAACCGCAAGTATTGGTGGTGGCTTCTGCCTGCCGTGGTCTATGCCATCATCTATTCTCCGATCTATCTTGGCAGCAATGCCGGTTTCAAGACTTTCTTCGACTTATATGGCTCGGTCGGCGAGGGAGCCACTCATTGGTCTTTGTTGACATTCGGTGGAATCCTTCTTCTGCTGGTGGTGTTGATTGCCATCAACAGGAAAGTGCAGTATCATAGTGTTTACAACGAATTGGCACATGTGGAGACCACCAACATCAAGCACGTCAGTGAGTTCAGACAGCTGGACCGCTTTGGTGAGATCGGAGAGTACATGAAACTCGAGATCAAGAGCATCATGCGCAACAAGAATATTCGCAAGGGATTCATCTCCGCCAACATCTTGATTTTCCTGTTCAGCATGGCCATCTCTTTCACCAATATCTATGATGGCGGAATGACCAAATTCCTGGCAGTTTACAATTTTGCCATCTATGGTGCCATGGTGCTGGTGAGAATCATGTGTTACGAGGGCAATTACATCGACTGCCTGATGGTGCACAAGGAGAATATCATCTCGCTGCTGAAAGCCAAGTATTTCCTCTATTCCAGTTTCCTGCTGCTGCCCATGTTGCTCATGCTGCCCACCGTGTTTATGGGAAAATGCACGCTGCTAATGCTCATAGCCATCATGTTGCTGACAGCAGGACCGGTTCATGCCGCTTTCGTGTACATGGCCGTCTTCAACAAGCAGACGCTTCCCCTCAACACCAAATTCATCGGCAAGGGTTCAGTGGAGAACAGTTTTCTCCAGATTGTGGTGGAATTGGCCGCCTTTAGCCTTCCGCTCATTCTGATTATCTTCATCCCCACGATCATGGGTGAGACTGCAGGAACCATCGTGCTGATGTTGATTGGTATAGCGGTTATAGCCACCAATCGTTTCTGGATCCGCGATATTTACCGTAGGATGATGAAGAAAAGGTATGACACGCTGGAAAGTTTCCGCGCCACCCGTTAACTACTTGTAAATTTTGATTTCTTGCTGTCCTGTCAGTGCCCTGTACACATTGTGAGCCAGAGCGGTCAGTTCGTCCTCTCCGGGATAGACAAACACCGGTGCGAGGTATTCCAGTCTACGGATGAGGCCCTCACTCACATATTTGCTCTGCGACATCGCCCCAGTGAGGATAACGGCATCCACGTGTCCGTTGGTCGTCGGGGCAAGTGAGCCCAGGTATCTTGCCACCTGATAGATCATGGCGTCAAGGATGAGTTTGGCATGTTCGTCCCCCTCCTTGATACGCTGTTCCACGATTCTCACATCGTTGGTACCCAGATGGGCGGTCAGTCCGCTGTGTCCGTTGACTTTCCTGAGCATTTCCTTTTCCGTATACTGTCCGCTGTAGCATAGTTGGATGAGTTGCACGGAAGGCAGTGTCCCTGCCCTTGACGGGCTGAACGGTCCATCGCCGCTGAGCGCGTCGCTGCAAGCGATGGCCCGTCCGTGATGGTGCATGGCAAAGGAGATGCCGCTACCCAAGTGACAGACGATGAGGTCCTGCTCCTCGTATTTCACTCCATGTTCCTTGCAATATCGCTTGGCTATCTCCCTCTGGTTGAGCGCATGCCAGATGGTCTGGTGAGGCATTTCCGGCAGACCGGTGATTCGCGCCACTTCCTCCAGCTCATCCACAACCCCAGGGTCGACGGTGAAAGCCCTGCATCCAGGAATCTCTTTGGCAATGCTCAGAGCAATGAGCGACCCCAAATTGCAGGCATGTTGCAGACGTGGATGCATGGTGTCTTCTATCACTTTCTCATTGAGCTCATATACTCCGCTCTCAATAGGCTTTACCAGTCCTCCTCGTCCCACGACCACGTCAAAATCCATCCCATAGCCCTGTCGCTGGAGTTCCTCTATCAATTTTTCCTTTCTGTAGTCAAACTCATCCATGATAAAGGGATAGCGGCACAATTCATCATAGGGATGGTTGATGCAGGCATGCATCGTAATGTCCTCATCAATGAATACGCCTACTTTGGTAGAGATCATACCCGGATTGATAGCAAGTATTTTCATCGTTTCAACATTTAGGTCAACAATTGTGTTTTCAAAAATCTAGTTTGAATATTTTATGCAAATATATGGAAAAATCCATTATCATCCAAACATCTGAGGGATTTTTTTCATTTTACGACGGATTCCACCCTTCCGTCCTTCAATCGTGTAACAATGACATCTCCTTTTGCCAGTTCGCTGGCCTTGCTGACGGATTTGCCTTCATGCATGGTGATGCTGTATCCCATATCCAGGATGCGCTGGGGGTCAACGGCTGCTATCCGGTGAGTGATGATTTCCAAACGATGATGCTCATTGGCCATTCTCCGCGATATCGCGGGACGGATGCGAGCTTGTTGTTGTTCAAGGCTTGCCATCGCACGTTCTGTTGCCGCCTTTGCAGCGGCATGCGACCTGCTGAGCAGCAAGTCGAGTTTGGCACCCTGACTGGTTTTCACCACAGCGAAAAGAGCAGGAATTCTCAATGCCAGATGATTGACACGCATCTGCTCACGTTGCAAGATGGCAGTAGCCGTTCTCCCCAACCGTTCCCTCAAACTGTTGACAGTTTCGTCCACTTGATGCAACCTGTCGATAAAGAAAGCTGCTGCAGCTGTCGGTGTCTTAACCCTGACATTGGCAATCATATCGAGCACACTTTCATCCCTGTCATGCCCTATGGCCGTGATGACGGGCAGAGGGAAGTTGGCCACGTTGCGGGCAAGCGAGAGCGCGTCAAATCCAGAGAGGTCGCTTGTTGCCCCTCCTCCCCTTGCAATGACCACACAGTCGAATTCCTCCATTTGCAGGAACACCCTGTTGAGCGCCTCGATCACACTCTGCTCCACCCCCTCCCCTTGCATGATGGCAGGAAAGAGTTGAGTGCGAAACACATAGCCATATTCATTTTCGGCCAGGTGATTGCAGAAATCTCCATACCCCGCAGCCCCAGCGCTTGAAATGACGGCTATCCGTTGCGTGAAAAGAGGCAAGGTGAGTTCACGGTTGGCATCGAACACGCCCTCCTCCTTGAGCTGTGCTACGATACGTTTTCTCTTGAGAGCCATGTCACCCATGGTGAAGGTAGGATCCACATCGTTGATGATCCATGAAAAGCCATAGTTTTCATGAAATTGCGCATACACCTTGAGCAGCACTTTCATGCCTTTTGTCATGTTTTTCCCGGTCACGCGCAAAAAATGAGCACACACCAATCCCCACCGTGACCGCCAGCATTTGGCCGAAGCTTTGGCCACAGGAGTATTGCTTCGCTCATCTTTCTCTATCAATTCCAGAAAGCAATTGCCCGCCACTTCCCGCATTTCGCCGATTTCTGCCTCCACCCAATACTCATTGGGCATTTCCGACTCAATCAGGTCGCGCACGAGAAGATTGAGCTCGAGCAATGACAGCTTTCTCTCTTTATCCATGCAAGGGGATTTGTTTATCGGCCTTTCAGCAGAAAATACGCCTTTTCAAAATCTGGGATGCCATAACCGAATACATTATTGGGAGTCTCATGGTTGTCGCCACTCTTGCGTATGGCTTCCATCACCTGATAAGCGGTGGCCTTAGGAGCCGACTGCCAAAGACACGCCACCATGCCGGAAATGATAGGTGCGGCAAAGGATGTGCCCATATCGCTGATGATGGCACCTCGTCCGCTTACCACAGCGGCAGGGCTTCCCAGAGACATGATGTCGGGTTTCACCCTCCCGTCCTCCGATGGACCTACTGAGGAGAATGAAGCATTGACGCCTGAAGAGTTGATGGCTCCCACCGACAGGATGTCGCATGCATCTGCCGGGAAACCGATTTTCTTCCATGTGCCCAGTCCCTCGTTTCCCGCGCTGTTGACATGGATGATGCCTTTGGATGCCAATCGTGAGGCGGTCTTTGAAATCTGTGCATGCTTACCATCCAGTTCGGTGTACTTATGGTTGGTCGTCTGGTCATCAAACTTGATGTAGCCCAGTGAACTGCTGATGATGTCTGCTCCTACCGAGTCGGCGAACTCTGCCGCTGCAGCCCAGTAGTCTTCCTCAGCCAGGCTTTCCGTGGCCGTGTCCTCAGCTCTGATCAACCAATAGCTGGCGTCGGGGGCGGTACCGACAAATACTCCAGGGAGATTGATGGCCATGGTGGAAAGCACTTTTGTTCCGTGATCATGCTCCTGATAGATGCTGGGAGACTTGAATGCCACAAAGTCGCGAGTGCCCAACACCTTGATGTTCTCCATGGCAGGAATCTTGTCAACATTCATGAATCCTCCGTCAAAAACAGCTATGGTGATACCCCTTCCCATGTAGCCGAGCTGATGAAGGCGTTGGCCATTGATGATCTTGATGTTTGACGCGGCTTTTCCATATTCCTCATCGCCTGCTCCTTCCCATTTTTCCAGCTCTTTGTGGTAGAGCGTGCGCTCCGATGGCTTGATGGAGTCAGGAGCAGTGAACACCTTTTCCGCATGGCTGACAAAGGGCAGCTTCAGCAGTGGTGCCACATTTGAGGCATCCGCTACCTTCACCACTACGGTATTGTTCCATTTGCTTTGGCAGACCACTTCCACCCCTTTTGTGGAATTGATGCGCCTGATGTATTCCGGTGGCAGTGGCAGATCAGTGGAGTCCACTTGCAGACCTTGCCTTTTTCTGCGGTCTAAAGCTTTCTGTGACAGATACTCCAGCGGTTTGTCCAAACGGTATGGCGTGCCCTTCTTGTCCGTCAGTGATAATCTATACAAAAATGCCTTTCCGCCGGGAAAGCCGATTTTTTCAGGTTGTTGTGTCAAAGGACTTTCTGCCTTCATCTGCCATGGAAACAGCATACAAATCAGGAAGCAGAGAAATGAGATTTTTTTACGGTTGTTCATGATAAGCAGTAGCGTTGTATGATTGGTAATTCATGCAAAAATATGAAAAAAATCCGATATCATCATGCATGGAGGCAAAAATATGCTTTCAGGAGATAGAAATATGCGAAAATATGCTTACTTTTGCAAGTCTAACCAAGGGAATGTATGAACAGAATGGATAACAAGCAAGCTACGTTGGAGCTGGGCACCAAGTCCGTAGGCCGTCTTCTTCTGCAATATGCGCTGCCCGCGATAGTAGCCATGACGGCCTCATCGCTGTACAACATGGTGGACAGCATTTTCATTGGTCAGGGTGTAGGTGCCCTTGCCATTTCCGGCTTGGCCATCACCTTTCCGTTCATGAACCTTTCCGCAGCCTTTGGTGCTGCTGTCGGTGTGGGGTCCTCCACCCTTATTTCCGTCCGGCTTGGACAAAAAGACTACTCCACAGCCAACAATGTATTTGGCAACTGCGTGACGCTAAACATCATGATTGGCATTGTCTTTGCGGCTCTCACCCTCACCTTTCTAGACACGATTCTCTTATTCTTCGGAGCCAGCGAACTCACCCTGCCCTACGCCCGGGAGTATATGCAAATCATCCTTATGGGCAATGTGTTCACCCACCTCTACTTCGGCATGAACGCACTGCTGAGGTCAGCCAGCAAGCCCCGTATGGCTATGGCTGCTACGGTATTCACGGTGGTGCTCAACACCATTCTCGACCCGTTGTTCATCTTTGTCTTCCACCTGGGCATCCGAGGTGCGGCCATCGCTACTGTCCTCGCACAGTTTACTGCCTTGTGCTGGCAATGCCGGATGTTCAGCAACAAAAATGAGATCATTCATTTTGAGCGTGGCATCTACCGCCTTAAGTCCGATCTTGTGAAGCGCATCGTCGGCATCGGCATGTCACCTTTTTTCATGAATGTGACGGCATGTATAATTGTCATCATTGTGAACAAGAGCCTGAGCCGTTATGGTGGTGACCTTGCTGTTGGTGCATACGGAATTGTCAACCGCGTGTCATTCCTTTTTTTCATGGTGGTGTTCGGCATCAACCAGGGCATGCAGCCCATCGCGGGCTATAATTATGGAGCCATGCTCTACGACCGCCTGATGAAAGTGCTGCGTTATGCCATGATAGCCGCCACTTTCATGACCACTCTTGGATGGTTGGTCAGCGAGTTCCTGCCCTACTATTGCGCTCGGCTTTTCACCTCAGACACTACCCTTATCGGTTTGGCAGAGCATGGTCTTCGGATAGCTAATCTGACGCTGCCTGTAGTTGGCATGCAAATGGTCATCACCAATTTTTTCCAGAGCATCGGAAAAGCGAAAGTGAGCATTTTCCTCTCTTTGTCTCGCCAGCTGCTCTTCCTTCTCCCAGTCCTCCTTATCCTCCCACCTTTCATTGGGCTGGAAGGCGTATGGCTGTCCTTTCCAATATCAGACTTCATCGCATTTGTCGTCACCTTGTCCATCATGGTGAGATATATGCGCAAATTCAGATCACAACCTCAACTTTCGAATCATGACTGAGCAGAAAATCATCATCAATGTGGGTCGCCAGCTGGGCAGCGGAGGTCGCGTCATCGCCAAGCGCCTGGCTGAGATATTTGGTTGTTCGTTCTACGACAAGGAACTACTCAATCTGGCAGCCAAGGAAAGTGGTTTCAGTGAACAGTTTTTTGAGCAGCACGATGAGCATTGGCGTTTCTTCAAATCGCTGTTTCACATGCACGCCCAGCATGTGAGCGACAACAATTTCTATCCCAACAGGTTCTCACAGGAAAGCCTGTTCCAGTTTCAGTCAGAGGCGATCAAAAAGGCAGCTGATTCAGGGAGTTGCGTGTTTGTAGGCCGCTGCGCAGACTACATTCTGCGGGATTACCCCAACACGTTCAACGTCTTCATCACCGCCAATATGTCCTACCGCATCCGCCAAGTGTCCGAACGCCATGGATGCGATGAAGAGGCGGCCCGGAAAATCATCACCCATGAGGAAGACAGCCGAGCCTCCTATTACAACTACTACACCGGTAAGAAATGGGGGCACAGCCAATCTTATGACCTATGTGTCGATTCCACCATCCTGGGATTGGAAGGAACCGCAGAGATGATTGCTCAGTTTATCAGGGACGGTTTAAAAGCCAAGAGTTCAGCGGATGACCCGAAGACCAAGAATGCGGAGGATGGCCAATGAAACGCATAGGCATCATCAGCGATACACATTCCTATTGGGATGACCGTTATCTGAAGTATTTTGAGAGTTGCGATGAAATCTGGCATGCCGGAGACATCTGCTCCACGGAACTGGCAGAGCGCCTGGCTGCTTTTCGTCCGCTCAGGGCAGTATGCGGAAATTGCGATGGAGGCGACCTTCGCCTGATGTATCCCGAAGTGCTTCGGTTTCGGTGTGAGGAGGTTGACGTACTGATCAAGCACATAGGCGGCTATCCCGGCCGCTACGATGCCAGCATTGCGCGTCAGATTTATGCCAAGCCCCCACAGCTTTTCATCAGCGGACATTCCCACATCCTCAAAGTGCAGTATGACAAGACTCTCGGATTGTTGCACATCAGTCCTGGCGCTGCCGGCATTCAGGGCTGGCAGCAACAACGGACGCTCGTCAGACTCACCATCGATGGCAACCGCTTTTCCGATTGTGAGGTCATTACTTTAAGTGAAGAGTGAAGAGTGAAGAATGAAGAGTGAAGAGTGAAGAATTGAAGACCTTTGCACTTTTTCAAAGATAAAGTTTGGTATCCTCGTTGTAAATGAGTAATTTTGCAACGATATTGTTTTAGCATCAAAATGCTGCATTATTATGCGCATATCTTACGTTTTTCTGCAATTACCAACGATTTGGGAACATTTTGCATGAGCGCAGGATTGTATGATGGAAAAGATTTGGAAACTTCAAACAAACAAAAAATAATGAAAATGGAACAGTCGAAAGTGAAGCCAGCTAATGGCAAGTTAGGAATTCTTGTAGTGGGTAATGGCGCTGTTGCCACCACCTTTATGACCGGTGTGCTGATGGCTCGCAAGGGTCTTGCAAAGCCTATTGGCTCGATGACCCAGTATGACAAGATTCGTATTGGTAAAGGCGACGACAAGAAATATCTGAAATATGGAGATATCGTTCCCATCGCCAGCCTCGACGATATCGTTTTCGGTTGCTGGGATGTCTATCCTCAGAATGCCTATCAGTCCGCAGTTTACGCTGAGGTGCTCAAGCGTGGGGATATCGAGCCCGTCCGTGAGGAACTGGAACAGATTGTTCCGATGAAGGCCGCTTTTGACAAGAACTATGCAAAACGCCTTGATGGCGACAATGTGAAGGACTGCAAGACTCGCTGGGAGATGGTAGAGGCCCTCCGCGAGGATATCCGTCAGTTCCGTGAGAGCCGCCAGTGCGACCGCATCGTGGTGCTTTGGGCTGCCTCCACCGAAATTTACGTGCCTGTCAATGAGGAGGTCCACTACTCCTTGTCTGCTCTTGAGGCAGCAATGAAGGCCGACGACCGCGAGCATGTGGCTCCGTCGATGTGCTATGCTTATGCCGCCCTCGCTGAAGGAGCTCCGTTTGTGATGGGTGCTCCCAACACGACTGTTGATATCCCTGCGATGTGGGAGATGGCCGAGAAGACCGGCATGCCCATTGCCGGCAAGGACTTCAAAACAGGTCAGACATTGGTGAAATCAGGCTTTGCTCCTATCATCAGCACCCGTTGCCTGGGTCTCGACGGCTGGTTCTCCACCAACATCCTCGGCAATCGTGACGGTCTGGTGCTCGATGAACCCGACAATTTCCGCACCAAGGAGGTTTCCAAGCTGTCCACGCTTGAGACTATTCTCAAGGAGGAAGAGCAACCCGACCTCTACACGGACTACTATCACAAGGTGCGCATCAACTACTATCCTCCGCGCAATGACAACAAGGAGAGCTGGGACAACATCGACATTTTCGGATGGATGGGCTATCCGATGCAGATCAAGATCAATTTCCTCTGCCGCGACTCCATCCTCGCAGCCCCCGTTTGCCTTGACCTCTGCCTGCTCATCGACTTGGCCGCCCGTGCTGGTCGTTGCGGCACTCAGCGTTTCCTCAGTTTCTTCCTCAAGAGTCCCATGCACGACTACACCCAGGGAGAAGAGGCCGTCAACCATCTCTACCGCCAGCATACCATGCTGAAGAATGCCATCCGCGAGATGGGCGGTTATGAGGCCGATGAGGAAATGGACTGATTTCTCCCGATTAAAGCATCAAATATGTTAAGAATAGCAGTACAATCCAAAGGACGCTTATACGAAGACACCATGCATCTGCTTGCTGAGGCTGATATCAAGATCAGCTCCAGCAGGAGGACGCTTTTGGTTCAGTCATCCAACTTTCCCATAGAGGTGCTTTATCTCCGCGATGACGACATTCCTCAGAGTGTGGCCTCGGGAGTGGCAGATATCGGTGTGGTTGGTGAGAATGAGTTTGTTGAGCGCGACGAGGAAGCCGACATCATCGAGCGTCTGGGTTTCAGCAAGTGCCGCTTGTCACTGGCGATTCCCAAAGAAACCGACTATACCGGTCTTCCCTGGTTTGAAGGAAAGAAAATCGCCACCTCCTACCCCAACATCCTCCGTCGCTTCATGGAGGAGAGAGGAATTCACATCGACATTCACGTCATCACAGGTAGTGTGGAGATTTCTCCAGGCATCGGACTTGCCGATGGCATTTTCGACATTGTCAGCAGCGGTTCCACATTGGTCAGCAACAACCTGCGTGAAGTGGAGATACTGATGCAGAGTGAGGCCCTGCTGATCGGCAACAAGCAGATGAGCGAGGAGAAACGCGCTACTTTGCAGGAACTTTTGTTCCGTATCGGTGCTGTCCGCCAGGCAGAGGACAAGAAATATGTCAGGATGAACGTGCCCCGTGCCCGCCTCGACGAGATTGTGGAGGTGCTTCCAGGCCTGAAAAGTCCCACCGTCATCCCATTGGCTGATGAGGAGTGGTGCTGTGTGCACACCGTGCTCGACCAGCGCCGTTTTTGGGAGATTATCGGCCGTTTGAAAGAACTGGGAGCCCAGGGAATCTTGGTAACCCCGATAGAGAAAATGATATTGTAACATTTTTGGAACGTAGCAATCATTCATGAAAATTATCAGATATCCGGCAAGGGAGACATGGGAAGAACTCACCAAGCGCCCTCAGATGAATATGTCGGACCTGACCTCCGTGGTTTGCGGGGTGTTGGACGATGTCCGTCAGCATGGCGATGAGGCCGTCAAGCGCTATGAGGAGAAATTCGACCATGTGACCCTCAGCAGCATCAAGGTTAGCGACAAAGAGATGGATGAGGCCGAGGAATTGGTCAGTGATGAACTGAAAGCATCACTTGAGCAAGCCCACTACAACATCCACACTTTCCATCAGATGCAGCGTTTTGTTGGAGAAAAGGTTGAGACTCAGCCAGGTGTTTCTTGCTGGCAAAAGAGCATGGCCATCGAGCGTGTGGGACTGTATGTTCCCGGTGGCAGTGCCCCCCTGTTCAGCACCGTGCTGATGCTGGCCACACCCGCCAAGATAGCGGGATGCAATGAGATAGTGTTATGTACGCCCCCCAACCGCGAGGGGAAGGTGCATCCAGCCATTCTTGTTGCTGCGCGCATTGCTGGAGTCAGTCAGATTTTCAAGGCCGGTGGCGTCCAAGCCATCGGAGCCATGGCCTATGGCACAGAGAGCGTTCCTAAAGTCTATAAAATTTTTGGCCCAGGCAACCAGTTTGTCATGGCCGCCAAGCAGCAAGTGTCACTCCATGATGTGGCTATCGACATGCCCGCAGGTCCCTCCGAGGTCTGTGTCATTGCTGATGAGACCTGTCGCCCAGACTTTGTGGCAGCCGACCTGTTGTCCCAGGCCGAGCATGGACCTGATTCCCAGTCCGTGCTGATCACCCCCTCAGAGAACCTGCTTCAAGCCGTTGCCAGGGAGTTGGAGCGCCAGCTGAACCTCCTCCCCCGCCGTGAGATAGCCGAGAAGTCGTTGGCCAACAGTATGATGATTCTCGTCCACGACACCACAGATGCCATTCACCTAAGCAATGTTTATGCTCCTGAGCATCTGATTATTTGTACCGCCGACTATGAGTATCTTGCCGACCATGTGGTGAATGCCGGCAGCGTATTTTTGGGGCAGTATGCCTGCGAGAGTGCCGGCGACTATGCCAGTGGCACCAACCACACCTTGCCCACCCATGGTTATGCGCTGGCCTACAGCGGAGTGAACCTTGACAGTTATTGCCGTAAAATCACCTTCCAGCACCTCACCGAGGAAGGCATCCGCTCCATCGGGCGCGCCGTCGAGGTGATGGCCGAAAATGAGCAGTTGGATGGCCACAAAAATGCCATGACGCTCCGTATCAGGGAGGTGAACAAAAAACGATAAAGCTATGAGAGAGTTGCAGGACCTTGTGAGGCCCAACATTTGGAAGTTGTCACCCTACAGCAGCGCACGCGATGAATACAGCGGCCATGACGCCCATGTGTTTCTCGATGCCAATGAGAATCCTTATAATCAGCCGCTTAACCGTTACCCCGACCCTTTGCAGCGTGAGGTAAAACCCCTGATAGCCAAGCATAAGGGAGTGCGTGAGAGTCAGATTTTCCTCGGCAACGGCAGCGATGAGGCCATCGATTTGGTTTACCGATGCTTCACCATCCCCGGAAAGGACAATGTGGTGGCCATCGAACCCACTTATGGGATGTACCGTGTCTGTGCCGACATCAATGACGTCGAATACCGTCCCGTCCGTCTTGACGAACATTTCCAGATGTCCGCCAACAAGATGCTGGCTGCCTGCGATGCTGACACCAAGGTCATTTGGATCTGCTCCCCCAACAATCCCTCCGGCAATCTCATAGACAGAGGTGAGATAGAGCGCGTGCTGATGTCTTTTGACGGTATTGTGGTCATCGACGAGGCTTATTCCGACTTTTCCAAGCAGGCACCATTCAGATTGGACATTGACCGTTACCCACACCTCATTGTGCTCAACACGATGAGCAAGGCATGGGGCTGTGCCGCCATCCGTATGGGAATGGCTTTCGCCCATGAGGACATCATCGGTCTTTTCAACAAGGTGAAATATCCTTACAACATCAACCTTCTCACGCAGGAGAAAGCCATAGAGCTGCTCCGCAAGCCCTACGATGTGGAGAAATGGGTAGCCTTGCTTCTTGAAGAGCGCACCCATCTGATGAGCGCCTTCCGGCTCCTTCCCATCTGCAAGCAGGTTTACCCCACCGATGCCAATTTCTTCCTCGCCCGCATGACCGATGCGCAGCGCATCTACAACTATCTCATTGAGAAAGGCATCATTGTGAGAAACCGCAGTCGTGTCACCCTCTGCGACAACTGCCTGCGCATCACCATCGGCACCAAGGCCGAGAACACCCAGTTGCTCGCCGCCCTGAGGCAGTTTTGAATCAAGTAGCTGTGACTTAATCGTATACAGAACTATAGTAAAGGAATAATTACTTTTTGTTTTTGGTCAATTCTGAATATAGCTTGAAAAGGGCAGCAACGCATTCTGATTCAGACATTTTTATCGGAAACCCATAGGCTGCCATGACAGCACGGTCGTTCTCGCGGTGGGCTTGTAACAAATCATAGGGCATCAGATTAGGATCATAGAGGTCAGCCAGACTGCTATCGGGGTATTTTGCCCGTGCGTCGAGAATAGCCTGTGCCGTCTGCTCAATTCTGCTTTTTTGCGCGTCTGTTGGCGTTGGCCATGGAAAATTGTTGTAGACGATGTCCTTGCTGTATCTGTAGTCGCTTTTCAATCTTCCGCATACTGCCCGCATCCATGCCATGTGAGCATTCGATTCCAATATGCCAAAATGGTATAGTGTGGCATCGGGGATGATAAAAACCAAGTCACTGGCCATCACATCGGGTGACATAAATCCCATTGGCACATAACGACGACGTTCAGATGATACTTTTGGCACGATGATGAAGTTACCTTTTGGCATATTCTCCACATGGAAT